>NZ_JAESLH010000032.1:0-126922 GCF_017892545.1 Staphylococcus sp. GDY8P67P | reverse complement strand
AGGAGTCTGGACTTGACTCAAATATAAATAATGAAAGTGCAAATAAAACTTTCATTATCGTTAATATTTTATTTACTAGCTTCTTTGACATGTGTTCACATCACTTTTCTATATTCATATAACATTTAAAATATAGCACAATTTTTATTTTTTATAAATAATTTTTATACGAGTTAAATATTACAATATTGTTAGACCACACACTCAGTTACAAAAAATATACACATACTTTCATTTTATATGCACAACAATAAAAAGTATCTTAATATATCAATTCACTTAACAACGTGTCATTCCACTTCGGTTATGATAATAGGCTGAGACAATTAATTTGTCCCAGCCTCTGTCGTACATTATTTATAATTTAACTTTTACGAATTTCTTCATCAGAAGTAATTTCATATTCTCCTGCATCATCACCATAATATTTGTTATAACGACGTTTGTACATTGTATATAAATGTGAAACTAGTACTTTCAATATTGCATAAGCAGGAATACCTAAAATGACACCGACAACACCTAATAAATTACCTGCACTTAATAAGATAAATATAATTGTAAGTGGGTGAATTTTCAATGTTTTACCCATGATATTTGGAGAAATAAAATGCCCTTCAATAAATTGGACAGCCGTCCAAACTATCACTAACTTCAACAACATAATTGGTGAAGTAATTAAAGCAATAATAATTGCTGGTGATATCGCAATCGTTGGACCAATATATGGAACAACACTAGTAACTGCAGCTATTGAAGCTAAAATTAAACTGTAGTCTAAACCGATGATACTATATCCGATAAATAATAATATACCAATACAAAACGATACAATAATTTGTCCTTGGATATAAGAACCAACTTGTAGACTCATTTTATCTAACAAATCATGAAAGTCTTTTCTAAATTTAGGGGGCATTAAGTTTGTTGAAAACTCTTTGAAGCGGTGCCCATCTTTTAACATAAAGAATAAAACAAATGGTGTTGTAGCAATTACCACACCAACATTCACTAATGCTTCAGCAAAATTTTTAACTTTAGAACCAAAACCATTAAAGTAATCAGACACCATTGAAGGTAATTTTTTAGCCAATGAATCTAATTGATCTTGAATTTGACCATAAAAATTAGAAATTAAAGAGTATTTCGTTACACTATCTATAAATTTATTAACCTTATCTACATAGTACGGGAAGTTATTTCCAAAACTTTTAAACTGAGCACCAATTACAGGTATTAATAAATTAATTGCTAGCGCAATAACACCAATAATGACTAAGAATAATATGATTACACCCCAAAGTCTTGAAATATTATACCGTTCCATCAAATTAACTAATGGGTTAAATAGATAATATAATATAATCGATACAATAATCGGTGCTACAATTGTATTAAAAACAATTATAAATGGTTTAAAAATATAAGAAACTTGATCAAATATGAAAATAGCACAGCCAATAAATATTAATATGAGCAAAGCAAAAACTAAATCTTTGCCACCTAAAAATTTCATAAAGCGTGTTTCAGGGAAACTTAGTTTTAATCTATTTTTCTTAGATGTCGTTTCTTGTTTTAAATTATCTTCATTTGACATAACATCACCAAACCTTATTTTTCAAAATATATTGCTTATTTAGCGCATAGCAAAAAATGATGCCCTTTGTAATACAATACATAACGTTCAATATTTAAAATAACTAATGTTAATCATAACACAATGACCATTTACCAAACATATATTTTGCCATGTTTTATTAAAAATTAACTAAATATCCATAATAACAGCAACGAACAATATGTATTAATACGATATAAGTATATTATACTAAAATATAAAAATGTATATTAAAAAGCAGTAATATAAAATCAAATGTTTATCATCCATTTTATATTACTGCTTATATATGAATTATTATTAAAGAAACTATGATAATGATGTTGAAGAAAATTCAAATCTTTGCATTAATGTTTAAATACAATTATTTCTTCTTCATTCCCCAACTCTCAATACCAAACAAGTTAATTTCTAACTCTTCAGGTTTAAATACAGGTTTTTTGCCAGCTTTACGTTGACGTTGGTAATCATTCATAACTGCAAAAGCAATGTTAGATAAACCAATAATAGCAACTAAGTTAACGATGGCCATTAGACCCATAAACACATCTGCTGTACTCCATACCGTTTCAGTTTTCACAACAGCACCGACGAAGACAAGTACAACAACTAAACATCTGAAAATAAATAATACTGTTTTATTTTCCCATAAAAATTCCATGTTCGATTGACCATAGTAGTAATTACCAATAACCGAAGAAAATGCAAATAAAGTGATAGCAATCGTTAAGAAAATACCGCCTGCACTACCTAAGTGTTCATTTAAAGCTGATTGTGTAACTGCAACGCCTTGTGCTGCATTCTCTCCAAATTCTAATCCTGTATATAATAAAATCATGATCGCCGTTGCTGTACATACTAGCATCGTATCAAAAAATACGCCCAATGATTGGATTAAACCTTGTTTAACTGGATGTGGCGCTGCAGCAGTAGCAGCAGCATTTGGCGCAGAACCCATACCAGCTTCGTTTGAGAACAAGCCACGTTTTATACCTTGCAGAACGGCTGCTCCAATCGCGCCTCCCGTTGCTTGTTCAAATCCAAATGCATTTTTAATTATAGTTGCAATCATCGGTATGATTTGATCATAGTTAAATATTAATATTACAGCAACTAATCCTATATATATAATTGCCATCACAGGTACAATAATCGAAGATAATGTTGCAATACTTCTTACCCCACCAAATATAATAATAGCAGTAATAATAGCTAAGATTACACCCGTTATAATAGGACTTACATTATATTGCGTTTTTAATGATTCAGCTATCGTGTTTGATTGTACTGTATTAAAAACAAATGCAAATGTCACTGTGATTAGCACCGCAAACACAATGCCTAACCATTTTTGATTGAGTCCCTTAGTTATGTAATAAGCTGGTCCTCCACGATAACCACCTTCTTCATCAGGTACCTTGTACACTTGCGCAAGCGTTGCTTCAATAAATGCACTGGCTGCTCCGATAAAAGCAATAATCCACATCCAGAATACTGCACCAGGACCGCCTAATACAATTGCTGTCGCAACACCGGCTATATTACCTGTGCCAACACGAGAACCTGCACTAATCGCGAATGCTTGGAATGGTGAAATACCTTTTTTCCCATTTTCTAACGTTTCAGGTTTTTCTCCAATTGCTCGAAACATTTCCGGTATCCATCTTAATTGTACGAACTTAGATCCAATAGTAAAAAATATACCTGCTGTGATTAATAGTCCAATTAAGTATTGTGACCAGATTAAATCATTCCCGACTTGAACAAATGCTTTGAACCAATCCGGAATCAAACTATCAAAATTGCTCAATTTAATCCCTCTCATCTATACAATTTAATTTTCATAGTAAAATCAAGAGATTTATAGTCGCATTCATGTTTATAAACAAAATTCAATGCTTATGTAGACATGAAAATGAATGAATCAGTTCAGTATTAAACATTACGCCTTGCACTAAACTTTTTCACATTACTATAAATCTCTTGCTTCATTTTTGTTACACCTTATAGGTATTTTATCATTATATTGTTGTATTTACTAACAAAATTTTAAAATTAAAGTTATTTAACAATCATACTAACAACGTCGCCAAACTCTTTAACATCTACTACAAAGCTGCCATTAGTATATTGTTCTGATAAATGAATATCTTTAATATTGCCACTTTCTTCATGTTGTTTTGAATATATTGTATAAATCGTATGATCTGGCTGCACAACGTTAGCTGCTACGATGCGATGCGGTGATTTTTTAAGCTCTTTTAATAAAGTAATACCACGTTGTGCACGTTTGGCATTTTGTAAAATATTGAATCCTATGCGTTTTAATGAACCTCGTTGTGTTGCCATCAAGATCGTATTTTTTTCATTAACGATTTGGGTTAAGACAACAAAGTCTTCACTTTTAAGGTTAATCGATTTAACACCAGCGGCTCTAAGTCCTGTATCTGATAACTCTTCACTACTGTAAGTTAATGACATACCTTTGTGTGTTAAAACGGTAATCGCTTGTGGTTCATCTAATCTCATTACATTTATCACTTCATCATTATCTTTTAGCTTCATAGAAACAAGTGGTTTGTTATATCTTGATGTTTTAAACATAGAGACATTGCTTTTCTTAATCATGCCATTGCGCGTAGCTAAAATATAAAATGCGTCTGGTCTAAAATCATTTTCACAGTAAACATCGATAACATGCTCGCCTTCATCAATGGGTACAATCTGTGATACATGCTGTCCTAAATCTTTCCACTTAATCTCTGAAAGTTTATGAACTGGAATATAAAGATGTCTGCCTTTATTCGTAAATACTAATGCTGTGTCTAATGTATTGACTTCTTGATATTTGAGCATTGCATCGCCATCTTTCACACCTAGCTCCTCTACACCACTTGCATTAAAGCTACGTAACGATGTTCGTTTAATGTAACCATGTTTCGTAATACTCATAATCACATTTTCACTTGGCACCATAACTTCTTTATCAATCTTAATTTCACTGATTTCAGCTTCTATAGAAGATAAACGTTGTTGTTTATATTTATTTTTAATTTCGCTCAATTCTTCCTTAATAACATTTAACAAAGCATCATGATTATCTAATATATTTTTTAAATGTGCAATTTTAGCTTTTAATTCATCATGTTCTTCTTGTAGTTGTACAATATCTGTATTTGTCAGACGATATAACTGCAACGTAACTATCGCCTCAGCTTGTGCTTCTGTAAAATCAAACTCAGAAACTAAATTATCTTTAGCATCTTTTTTATTTTTTGAATTTCTAATGAGCTTAATAACTTCATCTAAAATTGACAAAGCCTTCATGAGACCTTCTACAATATGCATTCTACTCTCTGCATTATCCAATTCAAAACGTGTACGCTTTGTAACTACATCAATTTGATGATTGAGATAACTGTCTATAAATTGACGAATACCCATAAGAAGCGGTCGACCATCACTTATTGCTACCATATTAAAATTATATGCCACTTGTAAGTCTGTATTTTTATATAAATAATTAGCAACCGCTTCGCTATTAACATCTTTCTTTAATTCGATGGCAATACGTAACCCTGTACGGTCAGTTTCATCACGTACTTCTACAATACCATCTACTTTTTTATCTGCTCGCAGTTCATCCATCTTTTTAACAAGTGCACTTTTATTAACTTCATAAGGTAATTCAGTAACGATGAGTTCTTTTCTACCATTTCTTAATTCTTCAACATCAACTTTAGAGCGCACAACAATTTTACCTTTTCCGGTTTCATACGCTTTCTTAATACCGTCTATTCCTTGAATAATACCACCAGTAGGAAAATCAGGACCTTTGATATACTTCATCAACTGGCTTACTGTGATATTTGGGTTATCTATATACTTCAATGTTGCTTGAATAACTTCAGCGAGATTATGCGGTGGTATATCCGTAGCATAACCTGAAGATATGCCTGTACTTCCATTAATTAACAAATGTGGCAGTCTAGCTGGTAAAACCATAGGTTCCATTGTCGTATCATCGTAGTTAGGCATAAATGGCACTGTTTCTTTATTAATATCTCTTAATAGCTCTTCTGAAATTCTGCTTAATTTCGCTTCTGTATAACGCATAGCTGCTGCTGGATCGTTATCGATACTACCATTATTACCTTGCATTTCTATCAAAACATGTCGCAATTTCCAGTCCTGACTTAATCGAACCATCGCATCATATACAGATAAATCACCATGCGGATGATATTGTCCGATGACATCACCGACTGTTTTTGCACTTTTACGGAAATTTTTATCAAATGTATTACCACTAGCATACATAGCGTATAAAATACGTCTTTGAACAGGTTTAAGCCCATCACGAACATCTGGTAATGCACGCTCTTGAATGATGTATTTACTATATCTACCAAATCGGTCGCCAATAACATCTTCCAGCGACAAATCTTGAATTATTTCACTCAATTCATTTCCTCCTCATCAGAATAATCCTGTTCTAGTATTTGAATTTCATTGTTATCCAGAATACTTTGATCTTCTTGAAGACCAAATTCAACGTGGTTTTCAATCCACTCACGTCTAGGAGCTACTTTGTCTCCCATTAAAGTTGTTACGCGTTTCGATGAACGTAACTCATCATCAACTTGTACTCGAATCAACGTTCTTGTATCTGGGTTCATCGTTGTTTCCCATAATTGATCAGCGTTCATTTCACCTAAACCTTTATAGCGCTGTAAACTAAATCCTTTACCTAATTTTTTTTGTAATTTTTCTAATTCTTCATCTGTCCATGCATATTCTATTTTCTTAGAAGCACCTTTACCTTTTTCCAGTTTGTATAATGGCGGTAAGGCTATAAATACTCTTCCTGCTTCTACTAAAGGTTTCATATATTTAAAGAAAAATGTTAGTAAAAGCACTTGAATGTGCGCACCATCAGTATCAGCATCTGTCATTATAATGACGCGGTTATAATTGCTATCTTCTAATTTAAATTCATTACCTACACCTGCACCTATTGTGTGGATAATCGTGTTAATCTCTTCATTTTTAAAAATATCTTCTAAACGTGCTTTTTCAGTGTTTATAACTTTACCTCTTAATGGTAAAATCGCTTGATATTTGCGGTCACGTCCCAATTTTGCAGAACCGCCAGCTGAATCACCCTCAACTAAATACAGTTCTTTTTTCTCTGTATTCTTACTTTGTGCAGGTGTTAATTTTCCTGATAACAACGTATCTTTTCGTTTATTTTTCTTACCAGATCGCGCATCTTCTCTTGCTTTACGTGCTGCCTCTCTTGCTTGCTGGGCTTTTAATGCTTTTTTAACGAGTGCTTTTGACAATTGTCCTTTTTCTTCTAAATAATAAGGTAATTTTTCAGATACAACAGAATCTACTGCACTTCTCGCTTCAGGCGTGCCTAACTTAGACTTAGTTTGTCCTTCAAATTGTAATAATTCTT
Organism: Staphylococcus sp. GDY8P67P; assembly: GCF_017892545.1. NCBI lineage: Bacteria > Bacillati > Bacillota > Bacilli > Caryophanales > Staphylococcaceae > Staphylococcus > Staphylococcus sp. GDY8P67P. The sequence goes on along the minus strand of NZ_JAESLH010000032.1, from coordinate 119,840 downwards.
CTGGAATACGAATAGAAATAATCGCTGTCAAACCTTCACGTATATCATTACCATCTAGATTCTTATCTTTTTCTTTCAATTCATTAATACGTCTAGCATAGTCATTAAATACTCTCGTCATGGCTGTTTTAAAGCCAACTTCATGCGTACCGCCATCTTTAGTACGTACATTATTGACAAAACTTAAGATACTCTCCGAATATTGATCATTATATTGAAATGCGACCTCTACTTCTATTCCATTAGCAGTTCCAACAAAATTTGCTACATCATGTAACACTTCTTTACCTTCATTTACATAACTTACAAATTCTTTAATGCCATCTTCATAGTGGAATACATCTTCTCTTTCTTTACCAGACCTTAAATCCTTAAGCGTAATTCTAAGATTTTTAAGCAAAAATGCTGATTCTTGTAAACGTTCGCTTAGCACGTCATAGTTAAAAGAGGTTGCTGATTTGAAAATTTCAGCATCTGGTTTAAAGGTAACTTTAGTACCTGTTTTTTTAGTTTTCCCTAGTTTTTCTAGGCCTGTAGCTGGTATACCACCTTGACTGAATCGTTGTTTATAAATAGCGCCATCTCTGTAAATTTCTACTTCTAACCATTCACTTAATGCGTTTACGACTGATGCACCTACACCATGTAAACCTCCTGAAGTTTTATATCCACCTTGTCCAAATTTACCGCCTGCATGAAGTACTGTAAATATTACTTGAACAGTTGGTTTGCCCGATGTATGAATACCAGTCGGCATCCCACGTCCATCATCTTCTATAGTAATACTTTCATCTTTATTTATTGTAACTGCTATTTCATTACCAAAGCCGTTTAATACTTCATCGACGGAATTATCGACAACTTCATACACTAAATGATGTAATCCTCTTTTATCGGTAGAACCAATATACATACCAGGTCTTTTTCTAACGGCTTCTAGCCCTTCCAAAACCTGAATGGAATCATCCGAATAATTATTTTGTTTGTTCATTGCCAATCGTTTCGCCCTCCTACAAACGTACGTTCGTTTTTAAAACTATACATTAGTTATTCTTATATAAATCTTGATAAATTGCAAGTATCAAATTATATTTGAACCGTGTTTTACTACAGTTATAAATTTTTGTTCGTCTAACCGTGGTCATATGTGGTAAAATAATTTTAATGTCATTAAAGGATGTGGATTATGTATGGTGATGATAATAATCATGTTAATTTTAAGTTATCTCATTGGTGCTTTCCCAAGTGGCTATGTAATAGGTAAATTATTTTTCAAAAAAGATATTAGACAATTTGGTAGTGGGAATACAGGAGCAACAAATAGTTTTAGAGTGTTAGGTAAACCTGCAGGATTCCTAGTTACATTTTTAGATATATTTAAAGGATTTATTGTTGTATTCTTACCACTTTGGTTACCAGTACATGCAGATGGTGCTATTAGTACATTTTTCACAAATGGACTCATCGTAGGCGCATTTGCAATTCTAGGTCATGTGTATCCAATTTACCTTGGATTTAAAGGTGGAAAAGCAGTTGCCACAAGTGCAGGTGTGATACTTGGAATCAATCCTCTACTATTACTCATTTTAGCAGCGATTTTCTTTGGCATACTTTATTTAACAAAGTATGTATCACTTTCGAGTATCATAGCATCAATCTGTTGTGTTATCGGTGCGCTGTTAATTCGTGATTATATCTTATTAGTCGTGAGTTTCGGTGTAGGCGTCTTATTAATATTTAGACATCGAACAAATATCGTGAGGATTTTTAAAGGCGAAGAGCCAAAAATTAAATGGATGTAACTATTACAAAAGTCACTAGCAATCAATAAAAAATAGCAAACATTGCTCAGTCTGAGATATTCTTATGTCTCAACTATTGAAAAGTAGATATGAATATTTGGCTAATAGAAAACGACAACACAAAAACTTGTTTATTAGCCAGCTTTCCAACATAGTGAAACAGAAATCTTTAACACAGACTTCTGTTTCACTATTTTTTTATTCACTAAAATAACAATATACACTTCAGAATATTATAATACTCTTAATTATGTCACACTAATTCACAACATTATTAAAAATTCCTTCCCTCAACCTAAAACATATTGAACAATTTGAATTTAAAGAAAATAATACTTAATTATGTTATACTACTTTTATTGTTACTCAAATTTGGGTAATAGATATAGTACTAATTTAAAAATTAGTAACCAATGGTCACAAGTTTAAAACTTGTGAAATGAGAGGGGACTTTTATTATGGATATAAAACTTTCAGATAACGCTGTATCTTGGTTTAAAGATGAACTTGATTTACCTGAAGATAACAAAGTCTTACAATTTTTCGTTCGCTATGGTGGAGAATTCCAATTAAAACAAGGATTTAGCCCTGCATTCAGTGTTGATCAAAAAGATGATGTAGAAATTGGTTACGAAAATCATTTTGACGGCTTAGATGTAGTAATTGCAGAAAAAGACTTATGGTATTTTGAAGACCATGATTTATTCATAGACGTCAATGATAGTGTCGATGAAATTTCATATTCTGCTAAATAATAATAGAACTCAATTCACATAACACAATTGATCATTCATATATAAATATATACTTAAAAAGAGCCTGGTTCCATTCCAGGCTCTTTTTATTTATCATTTTGATAATCTTGTGTACATTTCAAAAACACATTGCAAATCAATCATTGTATATAAATACATACGCATACACTTAATTATGCATTTATACATTTAACTACAACTATATTAAAGTATGCCATTTTTCACTTCAAATGTTTCTCCTGCTTGATTTCTTTTATCTACATCGGCATACATTGCATGCCATTCAGGAAAATATCTATCCAATCTAATAGGCTTAAAGTTATCCTTTCTAATACAAGTCAAAACAGTTGAACCAGTAGTCGCTAAATCACCTACTTCGTTATATACTTCATAACGATAGATTGATCTTAAACGCGTATATTTTTCAACCCATGTCTTAATTTTCACAGTTTCAGGATACTGTATTGTTTTTATATACTTAATATCTAAATCTGTAACCGGTGAAATAATACCAGATTCTTCCATAGCTTTATAGCTAAAACCTAATTTTGATATATAATCTGTACGTGCAACCTCAAACCATGTTGGGTAATTACCGTGATAAATCACACCCATTTGATCCGTTTCTGCATAACGTGAAGGAATTTCTGTAATACTATAAATCATTATAAACGTCCTCTTTTCAATTGTTCGTAGTACTTATATATAAATATTAACATAAAAAAGAATGCAGGGCAGAAATCACATTTTAAAATTCGTGGCTTATAGACTCACCGAGCTAAAGATAAAACGCTAACGTTTAAAAAATCTATTCAACGTTCGCAAATTAAAATAAAGGCTGAGACACAAAATATTGTCTCAGCCTTAACTATATTCATAATGCACAGTTAATTTGCTAATTTATTTCTTAATACTAATTGTAAAATACCGCCATTACGATAGTAATCAATTTCTACATGTGAGTCGAAACGTGCAACTGCTTCGAAGTCAATAACTTCTCCATTCTCTTTTTCAGCAGTTACTTTTACTAAATCATGTGGTTTTACACTTTCATCGATATCTACTGAAATCGTTTCTGTACCATCTAAGCCTAAACTATCAGCAGATTCGCCATCTTTAAACTGTAAAGGTAACACACCCATCATAACTAAGTTAGAACGGTGAATACGTTCATAACTCTGAGCGATTACAGTTTTAACACCTAGTAAATTTGTACCTTTAGCTGCCCAGTCACGAGAAGAGCCCATTCCGTAATCATTACCAGCTAATACTACTAAACCAGTGCCATCTTCTTTATATTTCATCGCTGCATCATATATAGGCATTTGTTCACCGGTAGGCCAATAAGTTGTGAAACCACCTTCTGTACCTGGCGCTAATTGGTTTTTAATACGAATATTAGCAAAAGTACCACGAACCATTACCTCATGGTTACCACGGCGAGAACCATAAGAGTTAAATTGACGAATAGGTACATCATGATCTAATAAATATTTACCTGCTGGTGTATCTTTACCGATAGCACCTGCTGGAGAAATATGGTCAGTCGTAACTGAATCTCCAAATTTACCCATAATACGTAAATTATTTAATGATTTAATATCATCAGGTTCTTTAGATAAGTTTTGGAAGAATGATGGATTTTGAATATAAGTTGACTCTGGATCGAAATCATATAACGGTTGGTCTGTTACATCGATTTCATTCCACATTTCATTATTATTATAAACAGTTTCATATTCTTCTTTAAACAATTCAGGAGTAACAACACTGTCTACAGTATCTGCGACTTCTTTAATTGTTGGCCAAATATCTTTCAAGTAGATATCTTCTCCATTTTTACCTTTACCTAAAGGTTCATTTTGTAAATCAATATCGACTGTACCTGCAAGTGCGTATGCAACTACTAATTGAGGTGATGCTAAATAGTTCGCTTTTACTAATGGATGAATACGTCCTTCAAAGTTACGGTTACCTGATAAAACAGAAGTCACAAGTAAATCTTCTTCAGCAATCGCTTTTTCGATTTCTTCTAATAATGGGCCTGAGTTACCGATACATGTCGTACAACCATAACCTACTAAATTAAATCCTAAGTCATCTAAATATTCTTGCAGACCAGAATCTCTTAAATAACCAGTAACAACTTTAGAACCTGGCGCTAACGATGTTTTAACATATTCAGGTACTTTCAAGCCTTTTTCTACTGCATTCTTAGCTACCAAACCGGCACCTAACATAACATATGGATTTGACGTATTTGTACAAGATGTAATTGCTGCAATAGCAAGGTCACCTGTAGTCATTTGTGTTTTAGAACCATCTTTAAATTCAATTGTTGCTGTTTTATCAAATTCACTCTCATCAAAACCATGACCTTGGTTTCCAGCTGGTGCAGTAACAGATTTTTCAAATTCTTCTTTCATATCACTTAAGAAGATTAAATCTTGTGGACGTTTCGGACCTGAAAGTGAAGCTTCAACTGTAGCTAAGTCTAATTCAACAACGTCTGTATAATCTGGTTCATCTTTATCAGCAGTAAAGAACATATTGTTTTCTTCTAAATATGTTTTAACTAATTCAATTTGTTCGTCTGAACGCCCAGTTAAACGTAAATATTTTAAAGATTCTTCATCTACAGGGAAGAAGCCACAAGTTGCACCATATTCAGGCGCCATATTTGCAATTGTAGCTCTATCTGCTAATGGTAGATGTTCTACACCTGGACCAAAGAACTCAACAAATTTACCAACAACGCCTTTTTTACGTAATTCTTGTGTTACACGTAATGCTAAATCTGTTGCAGTAGCACCTTGAGGTAACGCATTGGATAATCTAACACCAATCACTTCAGGAATTGGGAAGTATGAAGGTTGACCAAGCATACCAGCTTCGGCTTCAATACCACCTACACCCCAACCTAATACACCTAGACCATTAATCATAGTTGTATGTGAGTCAGTACCTACTAAAGTATCTGGAAAAGCAACTGTTTCTCCGTCTACTTCACGTGCGTGAACAACGTTTGCTAAGTACTCTAAGTTAACTTGGTGTACAATACCAGTTGCTGGTGGAACTGCACTATAGTTATCAAATGCTTTAGTAGCCCAATTTAAGAATTGATAACGTTCATAGTTTCTTTCAAATTCTAATTTCATATTTCTTTCTAGTGCGTCTGGATTCGCATAGCTATCTACTTGAACTGAGTGATCGATAACTAAATCTACTGGCACTTCAGGGTTGATTTTGTTTAAGTCTCCCCCAACATCATTCATAGCTTTACGTAATGACGCTAGGTCAACAACTGCAGGTACACCAGTGAAATCTTGTAAAATAACACGAGATGGTTTGAAAGGTACTTCACCTTCTGTACCTTTATTGAATTCTGACAATGCTTTGATGTGCTCTTCAGAAATAACAAATCCATCTTCTTGTCTCAATTCAGATTCTAGTAAAACTCTAATCGAATATGGTAATTTGGATATCTTTGTTAAACCTTGTTCTTCTAAAGTTTTTAAATCATAGTATGTGTATGATTTCCCATTTAGCTCGAATGACTTTTTCGCTTGCTCTTTTAAATTAGAAGCCATATAAATCCCCCTTGAAAATTTTAGTAATTATATGCCGTTAATTAAATTGTATAATTATATGTAACTTAAAACAACTACCTACCATTATAAACCTCTATAATTTAGATTTGAATTTACAATCAGTATGTATAAGCAAAACTTATCGTGAGTGTATCGTGTAATAAGTTATTATTATTAATTGAGAATCATTATCATTAATTTAGAGCAATTAGTATATATACAAAAAACTGAGAGCCTATGTTGGCCCTCAGTTTTTAAGACTATTTTTCAGATTTTTCAGCGTCTCTTAACGGCGCTCTTCTATTAATTATATCATCTTCAAAATCTTCTTGTTGATATTGTACATAATCTTGTAATCTGTGTTTGTTAGGCGTTAAAGTTAAGCCTAAGAATTTACGTTCCTTATTTGCATCCTTGTAGAAAGAAATCATCATCATTATAACTACAAAGGAGAATGGTAACGCACTAATTATCGCAGCACTTTGAATTGCATTCAACGCATCTGCACCATTTCCTCCACCTGCAAATAGTAATACGAAAGCAATTAATGACTGAGCAATACCCCAAGTCACTTTAACAACATTTGAAGGTTCTAATGAACCAAATGTCGTTTGCATACCTAATACAAATGTTGCAGAGTCGGCAGATGTAATAAAGAATGATGCAATGAGTACTAGTGCTATCAACGACAATATAATTCCAAATGGTATTTCATTAAACACACCAAATAGTTGTGTTTCTGCAGTCATATTAAATAGTTCTGGATTTTTCTTACCAGTTTCAATACCTAATACACCAAATACGCTGAACCATACAAAACTTACTAAAGCAGGTACTAAAAGTACACCAGCAATAAATTCACGTACTGAACGACCTTTAGAAACACGTGCTATAAAGATACCTACGAATGGACTCCAACTTAACCACCAGCCCCAATAGTAAAGTGTCCAGCTAGACATCCATTCACGTTTTTGTGGGTTTTGAGCTGCTGTATCAAAAGTATTAAATAGGAATGAATTTAATAAACTACCTGTTGAACTTGTCATCATATTTAATATCAACACAGTTGGTCCAATAATTAAAACTGCAATCATTAAGACCGCACCCAAGCTAATATTTAAATTACTTAAGTATTGGATACCTCTACTTAAACCTGACCATGCACTCATAATAAATAGAATCGTAACGATCACAATAATGATTGCTTGTACCCAAATAGTATTTGGTACACCAAATAGGTAATTCAAACCACCATTGATTTGTAGTGCACCCATACCTAACGAAACAGCTACACCGACAACTGTTGCAAATACTGCTAACACGTCAATGATCGTTCCAATTGGACCTTCTACTTTATTGCCTAAGATAGGGCGTAACGTTCTTGAGATAAGTCCTGGTTCTCCTTTTCTAAACTGAGCGTAAGCAAGTGCTAATGCAACCACACCATAAATAGACCACGCATGGAATCCCCAATGGAAAAACGTAGAACGTAATGCTTCAGTATATGCTGCAGTAGTTTTAGGTTCCGCATTTGGCGGTGCAGCAAAATCTGCCATAGGTTCAGCAGCACCGTAGAACACAAGTCCTATCCCCATACCAGCACTGAATAGCATCGCAAACCAAGATATCGTATTAAACTCTGGTTTATCATTTGGTTTACCGAGCTTTAATTTTCCAATAGGACTAAAAATTAGGAAAATACAGAAGAAAACAATAAACGTCGTAAGAATTAAGTAATACCAACCCAATTTATCTGTAATCCATAGCTTAATTGTGTTAGTAACATTGTCAAATTGTTCTGGAACAATTGCCCCGATTAAAACAACGATACCAACAATAATCGCACTATAAATAAATACTGGGGATATCTTCTTACCGTTTGGTTGATTTTCAGAAGAATTCACAATTAATTACTCCCTTTCATATTCATATTAAATTTTAAATCTAAATAGAAATTTGCAAAAATAAATTTATTTCTATTTTTTAGTTTAACCATTCATAAGAATAACAAACATCTATGTTAATATCAAATTCACTTTTAAAAAGTATTTTCATAATTTAATAAATATTGTATAATAACATTTATATTAAATATATTTAATTAAGAGAGGTTAATAATATGCTACAAGAATTTAAAGATTTTGCATTGAAAGGGAATGTCTTAGATTTAGCAGTAGCTGTAGTTATGGGTGCAGCTTTCAACAAAATTGTAACAGCTTTGGTATCATATATTATCATGCCATTAATCGGTTTAATCTTCGGTACCGTTGATTTTGCCAAAAGTTGGTCCTTCATGGGTATCAAATATGGTATGTTTGTACAATCGATTATTGACTTTATTATTATTGCATTCGCACTATTTATATTTGTTAAAATTGCAAATACATTGATTAAACAAGAAGAAGAAGAAATTGAAGAAAACACAGTACTATTAACAGAAATTCGTGATTTATTACGTGACAAACAATAAACGTTAACACGATCTATTATTTAGTACGCTCGTATTTTTGTAAGAAATTAGGATGAAATTCCTTAAACTATAATCCCGCAAATGAATTTTCAACATTCATTTACGGGATTATTTTGTGATTTGGACATTCTACCTTTAATTCATAAGACGAGCTAACTTGTTGCTATTTCCTTTTTATAATAAGACTCTTTGTTACAAATACTTCACCCCTAGTTTTAAATTTAGCGCTATTTGTCTAAGCTATTCTCAATAAAAAACAAGGCTTTTGCATATTATTAATAGATGATTAAACTAAACTTATAACCTAAATCAACATATCATCCATGTATAAACTTCCATTAAGTTTATTTTAAAATGAAATTATTTAAATAAGTATCATCAAATAACCATCTTCAATGCCCTTATATACCTATTTCTTTAAGATTAAAAACAGTGAATTACTGTTCATAAAGCAATTCACTGTTTTTATGCTTTTATTGTTTTATAAACTTTGTTTTACTTTGGTATTGTTCTGTCTGCACTTCTAAAATAAGTGGAATACGTTGCTTTAATTCACTAACATGAGAAATAATTCCAACCATTCTTCCAGAAGATTTTAAACTAAGTAGTGTATCCAAAGCAGTTTCTAAGGTCTCCTGATCTAAAGTACCAAATCCTTCGTCTATAAACATCGAATCTAATGCAATGCCACCAGATTCCTGTTGTACTACTTCACTCAGACCTAAAGCCAGCGCTAAGGATGCCTGGAAGGTTTCTCCTCCTGATAACGAAGTAATATGTCTTTTCTTATTAGAGTGCGAATCAAATACATCTATTTCTAAGCCACTATACCCTTTTGAAGTTTGTTCCCTTCTAACTAATTGATACCTTTCACCTGTCATCAATGATAAGCGTTGGTTCGCATGCGCAAGTATGCGTTCTAAATAATAAATTAAAACAAAATTTTCTAAAGTTAATTTTTGTTCATTTTTCCCAGATAAAACTTCTGCTAATTGAAAAACTTCTTGTTGTTCTTGTAGTTCTTTTTCTAAATGATTTATAATAGCATAAATATTATCAATTTTCTTGTTGTTAAACTCAAGTTTATAATTATGTTCACTTAACACCGCTTTGGCATGATCTAGTTGTATTTTTTTCTGTTCATAATCTTTTTTTAATTGATTAATATCACGTAATTCTTGGTCGTTAATTTCTGTTTCCAGCTGTTTGATGATAATCTCAAATTGTTGTTTCTCTTGATTAAATTTGTTGATTTCTGCTTCTATTTTCGTTTTATTAGGAATTTCATTAATCGTGTGTTCTACATCTTTTAATGATGTAAAGCCAATTCTATTCATTTCATTGTTGATTTTATGGTCCGCTTCTTTAATATCCTTTTGCAAACTCTTTTCAGTATTGTCAAGATGTGTTTTGTTATTCATTTCAAGTGACAATGCGTTTTTAGATTCTTGAAGTTGCTGTACTAACCATTCATATTGCTTTTGATAATCATTCACTTTCACTAATGAATTGTCATAAGCAGTAATAAATTTATCCACGTCTGTATATTGTGTTGTATTTTCAAAATCATTTATCATCAATGTATTTTCATCTAATTTGAATTGTTGCGTTTTTAAATCCAATTCTAACTCATGTGCTTTCTGCCTTAGATTAAAAATTTTCTCTTGAAGGTTTCTAATTACTTCATTTTCCTCTTCTAGCAATCTTTTTTCTTTTAATAAGTTATCTTTAGTTAATTCTAGCTCAGTATAATTTGTTTTTTCTAAATCATCTAAGTTAAATCTATGTAACTGTTCTGAAATGTGATGCCACTCACTTTCATATTTAATTTTTTGCTCTTTTAATTTTAGACGTTGTTGTTCTATATGATCAAGCTGACTATGTCTTTTGGTAAGTTCATCAAAATCTATATGATGTTCAATTTCATGAATTTCATTGCCACAAAGTGGGCAAGTATCACCTATAGCTAGCACTGATTGTAACTTAGATATCATATCTTGTTTATTATTTAAATCTATATTAGTTTTATCGATTGCTTCATATTTAGCGTCTAATGCACGCATTTCAGAATTAATAAGTTCAGTTTGGTTTGTTATGTTAGTTTGTCGCTTTTGCAAGTCTTGATATTCGTTTTTATTCAACTCATTTTGTTTGTTAACCTTAATTTCATAATCCAACTGATGTATTTTTTCATTAAGTTGTTCATTTCTTTTATAATCTGGTTCTCTGTCATTTAATTTTTCAATATATTGATTAAGTAGTTGTTTTTGTTGCTCATACGTTGATTTTAACTCGACATATGTGTAATTTAAATTTTCTCTTTGTTGATATATATCTTTATACTTATCAAATTTATTGTAAAATATTTTAGAATTTTCTATAAATGATTTCGATTTCTCTATTGTTTCAGATAGTTTCTGATGTTTTTCAAATTGTTTCTCGTAGTCTTCTAATTGTCTTTGTAAATTTGAAATGACTGCTTTTGTTTCTGTTTTATCTTTTTTTATCTCTTCGTGCTTTTTTAAAAGTTTCTCTTTTGAATCAAGTAAATTAGAAAGTGGTCTTACCTCAGTGATCTCATTTAATAGTTTTATTTGATTTTTTATATGATTTTCATTGGATAACAAAGCTTCTTGCTTTTGTTTATTTTGTTCAAGGCTTGTCATAGCATCTTGAAGTTTTAAATTACGATTTAATAAATTTTCAGCTTGCTCAAATTTTTCAATACTTCTTTTTTCAGCTGCTAATAAATCATTTTGAATAGATTCACCTATGCTTTTGAATTGTGGTATTAATGCTTTAATTTTATCAGTTTGTCTTGAACTAACTTCTTTATATTCTTTTAACACGGTATCATCAAAAGTATCCAAATCCATCCAATCCGTTTCAAGTGTATGATATCGCTTTTCAATATTCGCCCTTACCTCTTTAACATCATCATTTAACAATTTTTGTATTTCTTCAAATCTTTGACTATTAAACAATGTTCTTAGTATTTCTTGTTTTTCTATACTTTTAGATAATAAGAAACGTTTAAATTCACCCTGAGGAAGGATAAATAATTGTCTAAACTGTTCCGAATTAACTCCAAGTAACGATCTAATAAATTGATTTCCAGCATTCACTTTACTTTCACGTAATTCATATGTATCTTCAAGTTGATAAATTGAAAGTTGTCCAAGTGTTTTATTTTTATTGCCTTCTTTTACAAATGCACCTTGTCGATTAATTTTATAAATACTATCTCTCAATTTAAACTCGAACTCAACGACCATTGGTAATTTAGCATCTGCAAAGTGACTACGTAAATCCCCTTCGTTTCTATCTTTTGTCGATGCTTCACCAAATAAAGCGAACACAATAGCATCAAATATCATCGTTTTCCCTGATCCCGTTTTTCCGCTAATTAAAAACAATTGATCATTGTTTACTTGTTGAAAATCAATTGTTTCATCTAAAAAAGGGCCGAAATTAGTTAATTTTAAAGTTAAAGGTCTCATTTAGTCTGATCTCCTTCAAGTAAATGATTTAATACTTTACCAATTTTATTATTTTGAACGCTCGTTAATGTTTCATCCGTCATATTTTCAAAAAATTTATTAATGATTGTTTTATCATCTAATTTTTGTATTTCTATATTTTCATGATGTAACGGGGTATTAAATTCAAACGAACTATTGGTAAGTGACAACGTGTTTGGATAAATTTGTTTCAAATGCATCATAGGATCACTAACATGTGACATGTGTTTTAGCTTAAAATGTAAATAATTGTTTTTATCTTTTATGTCTAATTTTTCTTGGATAGCATCTTCATAGTCTCCTTCAATGACTTCTAATTGCCTTAAAGGTGTTAATGGTTTAAATTTATTTTTTAATTTATGATCTATCACTTCAATTACCCTATAACCTTTAGGTTGTGTAGCTTCTGAAAAAGAATATTGTAATAAAGAACCACTATAATGAATAACATTCGAATTTATACTAAATGGATGATGTAAATGGCCTAACAATACTGCATCAAATTGCTGGAATGAATTTTCTGCAACTGATTCAACAGTGCCAATTGTCAATGCTCTTTCAGATTCGCTGCGAATACCTCCTTGGACTGTGAGATGACCTACCAACATATTCACTTTATTTTCATTTATATTCTGCGTTATAAATTCTATTGATTTATTCACGGCTTGTTGATGCGTTTCAATCGTTTTATCATTAAAAAAATAACTTGTTTCATTCACAGTAGAAAATGGTAATGTATAAAAATCAATATTTCCAATCGAAATAGGATAACACATATCTTCTAATGAGGTTCTAATATAAAGTTGAGATTTTTCAAACCACTTCGAGCCATAATTTAACCGTTCTTTACTGTCGTGATTTCCACTTATAATCACTAAAGGAATGTTCATTTCTAAATTTAACGTATTAATTGTATTTTCTAATAACTGAATTGCTGCTTTGTTCGGATAACTTGTATCGTATAAATCACCTGCTATTACGATTACGTCTGGTTTTTCGTCGTTCATTTTATCTATAAATTGGTTTAATATATGTGATTGGTCTTCCAGTAAAGATTTTCCATTCAAAATCCTACCTAAATGCCAATCAGCTGTATGTATAATTTTCATTCTATCACTCCTAATAGAACATCCGTTCGATTTTATGATATAATACTCCAACTTAATACTCAAGTAATTTCTCAAAATATAAAACAGGCTACTTAAATTCCATGATTTTTAAGGAAATTTAGTAGCCTTTTGTATCAAGCATATTCAATTACACTAGTATTATTACATATTTCGCTTATTTAATTAATGTTTTCTTAACTTTTTTATATTGATATAACATAGCCAACCTCCAAGGTACAATCATACAAAATGCTAGTAAGAAAAACATGCCAGCAATTTCACCTGGATCTATTTTATTACTAATAAATATTTTTATAATCGTTCTAATCAACAATAGCGAAATTAAGATAATAGGAAAAGCTTTAGAACGCTTCATATATATTTCACTACCGTATGTCTCAAAACGAGACGTCCAAATCAATATCGTTGAGAAAAGCACGCCTAATATAATGCATTCTATTATTTCCATACCTGTTAATCTGAAATAAGGAACAACATACATTAATGCACCTGTTGCCATAAAAAACGGCGGTAAAATAATTTTCTTTTCATTTACTGGATATTGTTGCGCCTTCATTCTTACAACGATTACCCCAATACCCATTAAAAAAGCTACAACTATAGAAAAAACTAAATATAACATGCTTACACCTTCTTTATGTTACTGGCTAAATCTCCACCTAAAATAGTATATCATTTTACTATTTAACATTCAGTAATTTTAATATGTTTCATTTAATCTGTATAACATGTTATTTAGCCTTATTTGTAGATTTCAAAATTCAATTATGTATATATCAAATGATTAATGCCAACGTCGGGAGGTATTGATAGAAAATTACTCAAAATAAAATAAGCCTTGTTTCAGACTTATCTTATTCATTGCTATTTAAATAGCGCGTGTTGTATCACAAGCTGACAATGCATTTTCTAAAGTATATCTAAGATAATTCATATCATGCATTTGCATCGCATTGTGATATTCTTTGAAAGCTTCATCAGTAGAAAAGTTAATATGCATATTTGCTAGTCGATCTAAAACTTCTTTGTCTTCCATGTCATAAGCACTCTTCACTTATTAATACCTCCCTTATATATACAAATTATAACAAATATGATTTTACAATCAAATATTTACTGAATATTTAAAAAATAAATTACATTCACTTTCACTTTAATTATTTTAATGCCCATTTAAAAAACTTAATCCATCTATAAAATTTCGAATCATTATAGTATGGTTTGCAAATAGCAAAATTAAGCACCATCACATTTATATGACCGAACCTAGATTATATTCTCATTTTTTAAATATAATAGGTATTTGTTCAAACCAAAAAAGCTGACGATTTACTAGTAGGTAGTAATCATCAGCCTTCACAAGACGTTATTTCTTCTTCTTGAATGCGTCGTCTTGATTTTTATTCATCATTGTCATCATTTGATTTATTTTCTTTTGAGATGGTTTTTGACCCATCTGCATCATCATCATTCGTAGCATTTCTTCATTAATTGGCGGGTTCTTTTTCAAATAATCCATCATATATTTTCTCGCAAGGAAAAATCCACCGACTAGTCCTAGAATAAGTGCTAACACGATTAATAAAATTGCTAACCAAGTTGCCATTGTTTCACCCACTTTCCTATCCTAATGCATTTTACTAAAATAAGCACTCCTTTTCAAGAGTGACTCAATTCATTTATATTTCCAACCTTATGTATTATATCAATTATAATTTCAGTTTGTAAATATAATCCAATTTTTATTTATAAATAAAAATTGGTATGAGAACAAATGCTCTCATACCAAAATATTAGCTATCTTTTATACAAATGATTAGAACGATTGAATTTGATTTAGGACGTTTTCTTTAGTGAAACCATATTTTTCAACTACTAAATCACCAGGCGCACTTGCACCAAATCCATCAATACCAATAACTTTACCTTCAGTACCTACATATTTATGCCAACCTAATGATGATGCCATTTCTATAGCTATACGTTTTGTAATTGAAGATGGTAATATTGATGCTTTATATTCATCTGATTGTTGATCAAATGCATGCCAGTTAGGCATTGATACAACACGTACACCTTTACCTTGTCCTTCTAAATCTTTAGCAGCTTCAATAGCTAAATTAACTTCTGAACCTGTAGCTAATAATAAGAACTCTGGATCTTTATCTGATTCAAACACCACATAAGCACCTTTACGTACACCTTCTTCAACAGTTTCTTTAGGTAAATCCATTGTTGTTAGGTTTTGACGCGTTAGTACTAAAGATGTAGGCGTACTTTCTGATTCCATCGCTACTTCCCAAGCTACACGTGTTTCATTACCGTCTGCTGGACGAATAACATTCATGTTTGGAATTGCACGTAAACCAGCTAATTGTTCGATAGGTTCATGTGTAGGACCATCTTCACCAACAGCAATTGAATCATGTGTAAAAATAAACGTTGAATTTAATCCCATGATTGCTGATAAACGAAGTGCTGGTTTTAAATAGTCACTAAAGACGAAGAAAGTTGCTCCATATGGGTGTAAACCACCATGAGCTGCCATACCATTCACTGCAGCACCCATTGCAAATTCACGTACACCAAACCAGATATTTTTACCTTCAGGTGTATCTTTATCAAAATCAACCGCATCTTTAACGTTTGATTTATTTGAACCTGCTAAGTCAGCTGAGCCACCAAAGAATGAAGGCACTGTTTTACTAAGTGCTTGAATGACTTCACCAGAATCTGCACGTGAAGCACCACTATGTCCTGCTTCAAATTCTGGCAATTCATCAGAGTAGTTCGTTGGTAATTCACCACTGATTGCTAACTTAAATGATTCTGCTAATTCTGGATATTTTTCATTGTATGTTTCAACAAGTTTATTCCAGCTTTCTTCTTTTTCATTAGCACGTTTCAACATTGTTTGTTGGAAAATTTCATATACTTCATCAGGTACGTTAAAGCGTTTTTCAGGATCCAAACCATAGTTTTCTAATGCTAATTTTCTTTCTTCTTCACCTAATGGAGCTCCGTGTACACCATGAGAAGCTTGTTTGTTTGGTGCGCCGTAACCTATGATTGTTTTTACTTCGATAATTGTTGGTACATCAGAAGCTTTAGCTTCTTTAATAGCATTATCGATAGCATCTATATCATTACCATCTTTAACTAAAATATGTTCCCAACCATATGATTCAAAGCGTGTTTTAACATCTTCAGAAAATGCTTTGTTTAAATCACCGTCTAAAGAAATGTCATTTGAATCATATAACACGATAAGCTTATCTAATTGGTTATGACCAGCTAATGATGCAGCTTCATGCGAAATACCTTCCATTAAATCCCCATCAGAAGCTATCACATAAGTATGGTGGTCTACTACGTTAGCGTCTTCTTTATTAAACTTACCAGCAAGATGTTTTTCAGCCATTGCCATACCTACAGACATAGCAAAACCTTGTCCTAATGGTCCAGTTGTTACTTCAACACCATCTGTATGTCTAAACTCTGGATGACCTGGAGTTTTTGAACCCCATTGTCTAAATTGTTTTAATTCATCCAATTCTAAACTACCTGAAACATGTAATAAACTATAAAGCAACGCAGAACCATGCCCTGCAGATAATACAAAACGATCTCTATCAAAGAAATCTTTTGATTGGGGGTTGAAATTTAAGTGGCGTGTCCATAATGTATATGCCATTGGAGCAGCTCCCATTGGTAATCCAGGGTGACCTGAGTTTGCTTGCTCAACAGCATCGATACTTAAAGCTCTTATCGTATCTATTGCTAATTGATCTTTTTCTTTATTCATCTAAATGACTTCCTTTCTTATAGCAAGTTTCAGTACTATTATACCTTATTTAGTATTTATTTAACAAAAAATTGATTTAGTTATTATCTTTTTTATCTTTAGAATCTAATATTTTTTTCACCTTTTCAGGTGTTACATCATTGCCCTCGGGATCAATGACTCTTGTACTTTCAATTTGTTTTTTAAAGCTTTTTCGGAAAGAATCTAAATATGCCTTCCTTAATTTCGATTGCTCTTTTGATTCAGATTCAGTTAACCCTTGTTCCTTTTTCTTTTCTGCTAACTCATTTATACGCTTAATATCTACGGCATCATTTTTCGCCATAATAAACCTCCGTAATTCATAATATAGAAAATATAACAAAAAAATAAGCGAAACTAAATAGTTACGCTTATTTTATCATTTTCCTAAGCAAATTCACTTTCACAATAAAAGTGGCTTAATATTTTATTTGGCTTTAGCTAAAAATTGATTAAGTGTCCGTTCGCTTTTTTCATCTGAGTTCATTTGATACTGTTCGTCTTTTGTAGAAACATTTGTCATTTGATGATCTGTCATTTCGTACGTCTGTTCTGATTCCGTATTATAATAAGCAGTCAATATGAATACAGTACATAAAACCATTGTAGCTAACAATACTGCAATATAAGGTTTGATTTGATATATATATAGTTTAAGCATATAAGTCACTCCTAGGAACGTTTGTTTGTAGCTATACTTTATCAGAACATCTGTTCTCTGTCAATATAAAAACGAACAAACGTTTGTAAACGTTAATAATACATGCTATAATAAAAATAAATTAATGTAGGGAGTGCCTATTATGAGAGAATTAACTAAGCGACAAAATGAAATTTTTGAATATATTAAGCAGACTGTTCATTCAAAGGGTTATCCGCCAAGTGTTCGAGAGATTGGTGAAGCTGTTGGTTTAGCATCAAGTTCAACTGTGCACGGACATCTTTCTAGATTAGAAGAAAAGGGTTATATAAAAAGAGATCCAACTAAACCACGTGCAATCGAAATCGTTACCGAACAATTAGGTGAAACTGTAAATATGGAATCCACAATCCACGTGCCAGTCATCGGTAAAGTAACAGCAGGTATACCTATCACTGCTGTCGAAAATGTTGAAGAGTATTTTCCGTTACCTGAGCATTTTACATCTACACATAACAGTGATATTTTCATCTTAAATGTTGTTGGTGATAGCATGATTGAAGCTGGCATATTGGATGGAGATAAAGTTATCGTAAGAAGCCAAACGATTGCTGAAAATGGTGATATTATTGTAGCCATGACAGAAGAGAATGAAGCTACAGTCAAACGTTTTTACAAAGAAAAAACACGTTACCGTTTACAGCCGGAAAACAGTACAATGTCGCCAATCTATTTAGATCAAGTTGCTGTGTTGGGTAAAGTTGTCGGCCTATTTAGAGAAATTTAATTTTATAGATAAAGACACTCTCCATAAATAAGAGGCTACGCTTAGAGCGTAGCCTCTTATTTATTGTCATTTTTTTCTAAAACATCTTTTACTTTTTCTAGTATATCTTCTGTTTGATCTTTTTTATTTGTTGTCATAATACCTCATCCTCACAGAATACAGATACCCTTTTCAACAATGTATAAACACTATCCCGTATAATTTTCAGTCCAATAAGGTTGTTTGTGTTCATTAAAATCAACACCGACACCTAACGTACTAAATTCATCTTTAAGGATATTTTTTCTATGACCTAAAGAGTTCATCAATCCTTGATGAGCATATATACTACTTGGTTGACCATAAGCTAAATTCTCGCCAGCTGCATTAAAATCATGGCCATCTTGTTCTAATCTATCAAATGGTGAATCACCAGATTGATTATTATGGTCAAAATAATTATTCTCAGCCATATCAGTGCTGTGTTTACGTGCTGTATCAGAGATAGCCGTCGAATAATCTAACGTATTTAACCCATGTTGTACTCTTTCAGCATTGACCAAATCAAGGTTTTGCAGTTCAAAACCTTTTGCTAAATTACGCGATGGTGTTGCATATTGATTTTGAAGTCTATTCTCCATTTTTTCACTTACTAATAGTAGCGCAGTAAGATTATTGTCATTATGTTTGTCATAAAAAGCAGTTGTGTAAATGTTGTCTTTTTTAAAATTGTCAAATTCATTATCGCGAACGTCTATACTTAAATGACCTTTGCGTTTTGCAGTTATCGGATCACCTAATCGTTCTCTAACTATATTTTTAGGAGTATTGTATTTGATTTTAGATTTTGAAGAAATAACATTTTGATTACTGTATAGTCCGTTCACTTTACCTTTAATATAACTTACCATAATAAAACGCTTATAATTCTCCGAATAGTAAGTATACCATTGCGTACCATATTCATTTGAAGTAACACGTTTTGCCTTACCCAATTTTGTTTCAACTTCATCCTTTGACATATTCATTTGAATGTTATTCAAAGCAAATTCTTGCTCATCAGGTACTTTTAAAGCATTTTCAGTTTGTGACTGTTCAGAAGAAGACCAACTATCTACTTTTGCTTTAAATTGTTGCTGTAAATTTTCTAAAGGTGTAAATGCTTTGATTGGAGTAATTAAAACAATACAAAGAAATACAATTACATATAATAAAAATCGTTTAATTTTTTACACCCACTAGTTTATTAGTCTCTATCTCCATTAAAGATTGAGTTTCTTACTATAACATAATCCACTTTAGTTAATGAATTTAAATCATTGCCACCTGCATATGAAATAGAACTTTGTAAATCTTGTTGCATTTCAATTAATGTGTCTTTCAATAAACCTTTATGCTCAACAAACATTTTTTTACCTTCAACATTTTTGTGTTCACCTTTTTGGAATTCTGACGCACTACCAAAATATTCTTTATACATTTTTCCATCTAATTCAACGGTTTCACCAGGTGATTCTTCATGTGCAGCAAACAGTGATCCTACCATAACCATTGATGCACCAAAACGAATTGATTTAGCAATATCACCGTGAGTTCTGATTCCTCCGTCAGCTATTATTGGTTTTCGTGCAGCTTTACTACAATGGTTCAACGCGGCTAATTGCCAACCACCTGTGCCAAAACCTGTTTTAATTTTTGTAATACAAACACGACCTGGTCCAATACCAACCTTAGTTGCGTCTGCACCAGCATTTTCCAGTTCACGTACGCCTTCCGGAGTACCAACGTTACCAGCGATAACAAATGCTTCAGGTATGTGCTTTTTAATATGTTTAATCATATTAATGACAGCATCTGAATGACCATGGGCGATATCAATTGTTATATATTCAGGAATCACATTATCATGTGCTAATTTTTCAACAAAATCAAATTCACGCTCTTTGATACCAACTGAGATTGAAGCAAATAATCCTTTATCATGCATTTTCTTAACAAATGGTATACGCGCTTCTTCATCAAATCTATGCATAATATAGAAGTAATCATTTTCAGCGAACCATTCTGCTAACGTCTCATTCATTACTGTTTGCATGTTTGCAGGTACCACTGGCAATTTAAATGATTTTGGTCCAAATTTCACAGTAGTATCACATTCTGAACGACTATTTACAATACATTTATTTGGAATAAGCTGTATATCTTCGTAATCAAATATCTTCATAATTAAATAAACCCCTAACATTTATTAATAAAATAGTATTTAAAGGTAAGATTTTCAAATGAAATTCATAACTATAACTGAAAATACTTATACATACGATAGTTATTTCCGAACAATGACATTTAATTTATCTTTACCAATAGTTAATATACATGCTTTTACCTTAAATGTAAATGAACTAAAGTCTGAAATTACCAACTTGATTTTTTTACGCCTGGTATTTGACCTTTATACGCATGTTCTCTAAATGCAATACGTGACATTTCAAACTTTCTGAGCACCCCTCTTGGACGGCCAGTTACTTTGCATCTGCGTGTCAGTCTTGTCGGTGAAGCATCTCTAGGTAATTTGCGTAATGCTTCATAATCTCCTTGCTCTTTCAATGCTTTTCTCAATTCGTAATATTGTGCTACTAAGCGTTCTCTCTTTTGTTCCTTAGCAATTTTGGATTTTTTAGCCATAATATTCTCTCCTTTTAAATCGTAATAATTACGTTTTGTATAATAACACATTCTACTCATTTATCAAACTAAAATAATTAAATGATTAAAATCCAAATAATGATTATCAATTTAAAATATAATTAACTATACACTTTTCAAAATTAAATCTTATTGAAATTAATAATAGAATATGGTAATATTTTAAAACGTAATGATTCCTGTTAAGAAAGAGGTGTTAACTTTGCGCGTAAATATAACATTAGCTTGTACTGAATGTGGTGATCGTAATTATATTAGCACTAAAAACAAGCGTAATAATCCAGAACGAATTGAACTTAAAAAATTCTGTCCACGATTAAATAAATACACTTTACATCGTGAAACAAAATAATTCTGTGCTTTCATTATCTTTTTAATACGACACTTCAAGCTAATTGTCTGGGGTAAGACATCTCGGACTTAGCGTAAACGTCAATTCTATTTCATTACAATAGAATTGACGTTTTTTATTATATACTCATTTTTTAAGTTTCAATATTCATTGAAAAAATGGTGATTTAAAAACTTTAGATACACAAATTTACTATCGCTTATTACAAATTATAATTTATTTACCAAATTTAATAGTTATTTAACAATAAAGTGTTTAATTAACACTTTTAAATAAGTTAAGCGTCTATTAATCATGGTCCCCAAGCCTTATAATGAGATCGTATATTAAAATATATGGAGGCATTTTATATGGAAAATCGTCATATTACTGAAAATCAAAAAAAGCACATAATCAATTCAATAACGGAGAAAACAAAAGATAAAAGCGTATGTAACTGTGAACATCCAAATATTGAAATACTAGATGGACATTATTTTCTACCATTGTTAACTGCTTCTTTAGGAAATGATCCAACACCTATGATAACTTTATTGTGTAATAATTGTGGGAAAATGCATTTCTATTCACAAAACTTCTTAGGTATAAAAACACGATAAAGATTTTTAATGACTGTGCCATAAAATTACTTATCCTTCAGTCGAACATTATGTTGTTAGCGTTAATTAAACAATTCTTTAATAGCTTACAATTCTCCAACTTTGTAAGCTTTTTTATAAATGGATCAACTTAAAAATTAAATCATACTTAATACTTCAGCACGAAATATAAAAACGGATGATTTTTTACTTTATATTGTAAAAAATCATCCGTTTAATATCATATACGCATTACAGATAACTCAAATATTTAGAATAAATGAACTGTTTTCATATCATTCTATACACAAATGAAACATGGTTATGCATGTATAACAAAATACACTTATTAATCTGCAATTTCTAGGTCTACATCATTAATGTCAATGCCTAGTGCTTTCGCAACACCTTTACCATACTCGCTATCCGCTTTATAGCAGTGACGAATATGACGATGTTGTACCTCTAAAGTAGTACCTTGCATTTCATTGGCTGTATTTTCAAAAATACGTTCTTGTTGTTCTTTTGATTGTAATCTGAATAAACGACCTGGTTGTTCGAAGTAGTTATCATCGTCTTCTCTGAAATCATATTCATAAGCTTCTCCTTCAACTTTAAGCCCAGGTTTTTTAAATTCAGGTTGATCTTCAAATGAGCCATCACTATTTGGATAGTAGTGTGTACCGCCACCTTGATTATTATCAAGAATTCTCATTTGACCATCACGACTGAATGGGCAAATATTTTCAATGCCTACACCTTTAGGTTGGTTAACTGGGATTTGCCAATGGTTCACACCTAATCTATAACGTTGCGCATCACCGTATGAGAATAATCTACCTTGTAACATTCTGTCTGGAGAGAAATCTATACCAGGTACAATATTTGTTGGTGCAAAAGCAGCCTGTTCAACATCTTGGAAATAGTTATCTGGATTACGGTTAAGTTCCCATTCCCCAACTTCAATAAGTGGGTAATCGCCTTTATACCAAACTTTAGTTAAATCAAATGGATTATCTTTATGATTTCTAGCTTGTTCTTCTGTCATTACTTGTATATATAATTTCCATTTTGGATAATCTTTATTCTCAATTGCTTCAAATAAATCACGTTGTGATGATTCTCTATCATGAGCAATGATATTAGCAGCTTCATCAGGTTGTAAGTTTTCAATACCTTGTTGTGTTCTGTGATGGAATTTTACCCATACACGTTCACCTTTGTCGTTATACATTGAGTACGTGTGTGAACCAAAGCCGTGCATATGTCTAAAGCCTTTAGGAATACCACGGTCTGACATTAAGATTGTGACTTGGTGCAATGCTTCAGGCAATGATGTCCAGAAATCCCAGTTGTTTTGTGCGCTTCTCATATTTGTTCTTGGGTCACGTTTTACAGCGTGGTTTAGACTTGCAAATAATTTTGGATCTCTAAAGAAGAATACTGGTGTGTTGTTTCCTACTAAATCCCAGTTTCCTTCATCTGTATAAAATTTCAACGCAAATCCACGGATATCACGTTCAGCATCAGCCGCACCTCTTTCACCTGCTACAGTTGAAAAACGTGCAAACATTTCCGTCTGTTTACCAACTTCAGAAAAAATGCTTGCTGATGTATATTGTGTAATATCATTTGTAACTGTAAATGTACCAAATGCACCTGAACCTTTTGCATGCATACGTCTTTCAGGTATAACTTCTCTATCAAAATGAGCCATTTGCTCTAAAAAGTACCAATCTTGCATTAATAATGGACCTCTAGGGCCTGCTGTCATACTATTTTCTCTATCTGAAACTGGTGCGCCAAATAAGCTCGTCAATTTTTTCTTGTTACTCATAATATTTCCCCCGCTTTTTTCTTATTAATAATAATTATTACCTAGTACTTATTTTAATCTATAATATTTGTAAAAGCAACTCACAATACATGTATAAAATAACAATTTTCAAAATATTTGAACATTTTATGGCTTTAAAGTCATAAAAAGCATTGCTCTTAAATCATAAAACCATTAAAATGAAGAATATATTTAAAATTCAATAGACTATAGGAGACTGTATTATGGCACAAAACAATATGAATCGTGGTCTAAATTCAAGACACATTTCTATGATAGCAATTGGCGGTGCAATTGGCACAGGCTTGTTTGTAGCTACTGGAAGTGTAATATCACAAGCTGGACCAGGTGGTGCAATATTAGCTTACTTGATTATTGGTGTAATGTTATATTTCTTAATGTCTTCAATTGGTGAACTTGCTACCTTTTACCCTGTATCTGGTTCTTTTAGTTCTTATTCAACCCGTTTTGTTGATAGTTCCCTAGGCTTCACCATGGGGTGGCTATATTGGGCAATTTGGCTATTAGTTACAAGTGTTGATATTATTATTTCTTCAAGTGTAATTTATTATTGGGATTTCTTCCAATTTTTCAGCCCAGTTACTTGGAGTATTATCTTCCTTGCTATACTTTTCTTACTTAATATTTTCTCTGTAAAAGCTTTTGGTGAAACAGAGTTTTGGTTATCCCTTATCAAAGTTGCAACAATAATTATTTTCATCGTTATTGGTGTATTAACGATTATTGGTATCTTAGGTGGAAAGACATATGGTTTAGGTAACTACGTAACAGGAGAAGCTCCTTTTGTAGGAGGTATCTCTGGCTTCCTTGGTGTTTTACTTGTCGCTGGATTCTCTGTCGGCGGTACTGAAGTCGTAGCCGTAACAGCTGGAGAATCTTCAAATCCAAGTCAATCCATGCCAAAAGCAATTAAACAAGTATTTTGGAGAATATTATTGTTCTATGTTTTATCAATCGCCGTTATTTCAGCAATCATTCCTTACACAGATCCATTGTTATTAAACAAAAGTGAATCTGTCTCACAGAGTCCTTTTACAATCGTTTTTGATCGTGTAGGTATTGCATTTGCTGCATCTGTTATTAATGCTGTTATTTTAACTTCATTATTATCTGCTGCAAATTCAGGTATTTATACTACAAGTAGAATGTTGTTCTCAATGGCTGAAGATAAACAAGCACCTAGATTTTTGAGTAAATTAAATAAAACTACTAAGTTACCTTTGGTATCATTGTTCGTAACTTTTATGATCGTTTTAATAATAATTATAATCGCTCAGTTTAAATCAGATATCGTCTTTTCATTATTAAATATTATTGGTTCTTTAGTCATCGTTGTTTGGGCTTCTAGTATCGTAGCACAAATCCGACTGCGGTCTGCGATAAAAAAACAAAACAAGAACCCTGATGAAGTACTACCTTATAAAGCTCCCTTTTATCCTTTAGGGCCAATCATAGTTATCATTGCGTTATTATTCTTATTCATAGGTAATTCAATTGGTGCAATTTTAGCAGGCGACATAAGTGTCTTAATTAGAAACCTATCGCCAATGATCATTTTAGCCATCATATATTTTGTCCATAAATTATTGCGACAAACTAAAATTGTTAAACTCGAAGATATTGATTTAAAAGAACATGATTATAATTAATGAACTGCACTGCAACAGTATTTTAAGATACTTTTTGCAGTGCTTTTTTAATATTAAAAACCTTACAGTTATTTATTACCTACCTATTCTAAAATAAACCTTTATCATGAGATTTTATAATAATTAAAAACATATCATATTTTCAGATAGTCAAAATTAGGGTATAATGAAGTTAATAATTTAATGACTTAGAGGTGGAAATTATGATTGGACAAACAAACCTATTTGACGATATTTTAGAAACTGATGAACGTTTCGTTATTGTTGTACAATCACTTGAAGAAAGACATGATCAACTAATCAAACGCACATTAAGAGAGTACCCAAGTTTAGATCACTCACAAATGGAAAGTCTTTTTAGCCATCTTAAAGAACTATTTTCAGAAGAAGCATTTGAAGACAATCAATCAGCGTTTTCAATTACGGTTTATACCAATTTAAATTATGCAGCAGATAATGTCTATGCGCATGTTAAAAGACATCGAGGTAAAAATGAATGGACACATACTGCAAAATAAGTACTTACTTAAGATGAGTCTGAGATATAAAATTCTTGGACAAATGTGACGTATTTTAGCGAAACGCTTGAGGAAACAGGACAAGCTGAAGACTACAGGTTAAAGCTATCATTCAAAAGGCGAGTCAATAATAGGAAGTATTAAATAAATGAAGCACTCAGATGATATAATTTAATTCATCTGAGTGCTATTTTTAGATTTGTGCCCCACTCTCATCTATATTCAGAATGAGGTTTTTGAATAAGACTATCAATCAAAGACATAATACAACATTTTAATTGAGTAAAGATTTCAGAGTATGTGGGATACCATCATTATCATTTGTTAAAGTAACTTCATCAGCAACAACTTTGACATCATCATTTGCATTACCCATAGCAACAGCTTTACCAACTACTTTTAACATCGATATATCATTCGAACTATCACCAAAACCAATAACTTGAGATAAGTTTATATCTAATTTTTGACACAACTCAGTAATCGCATTGCCTTTTGATACACCTTGAGCCATAAATTCTAAGAAAAAAGGTTTACTTGTAGTAACATCGATGTTTTCATTAAAATGACCATCTAAATTATTTCTAATACTTGTAATATTTGGAACATAATCAATGCCCATAACTTTAGGTACATCTTGTTGAATATATGCTTTTAAATCATCTACCTGTTTCATTGGCAGGCCTGTGAGTTCTGATTCAATGTTCATATATTCATGCTCACCCTCATAGACGATATAACCATCTTGATAAGTTAAAACAAACAAACTATGTGCTCTACAAAAATCAACAATACTATCAAAATCAGATTTTGATACAGTGCGACTCACTTCCACTTTTTCATCAGAAACGTTAACCGTTTTTCCACCATTATAACTTATGACATAACTTTTATATTGGTCTAATTTCAAATGTTTTGCTGTAGGCATCATACCATCTGTTGGTCGACCTGAAGCAAGTACAACTTTATAACCTTGCGCTTGGATATTCATTAAATACTTGGCTGTTTCAGCGCTAACTTCGTTATACGAAGTCATTAATGTATCATCCATATCCATCACTATTAATTTATATCCCATCTTATAATCTCCTTTCAACATCTACAAAACTATATTATAACAAATCAATCAAACTAATATACTACTTCAGATTCAACACCTGTGATATTGACTGTAACGAGTTCTGATCGACAATTCGTAAATTCACGTTTCAATTCTCTTACTAGTTCGCCGCTTCGTTCAGGTGCAATCAGGGTTAATACAGTTGGTCCTGCACCACTAATAACAGTAGCATAAGACTTATATTGTTTTGCAATCTGTTTAATCGTTTGGAATTCTGGGATTAAATGTTGGCGATATGGTTCATGAAAACCGTCTTGTTCCATCATTTTGCCTGCCAATTCATAATTCTGTTGTATTAAAGCACTAATCATCGTATTACTGATTGCACTATTTCTAACAGCGTTTTTATGCGAGAATGTTTCCGGCAAGACATTCCTTGAAAGCGTTGTACTCAATTCATTTGATGGTATTGTAATGATAATATCAGCTTTTGGCGGGTCAATATATGATACATCCGTCACTTTTGTTTCAGGATCATAATATCCTAAGACAAGCCCACCATAAATCGTGGGTGCCACATTATCAGGATGTCCTTCAAATTCAGTTGCCAACTGCAATAATTCATATTTAGAAAGCTCTATATCACCAAAATAATTCGCTATGTATAATCCACCTACGAGTGCAGAAGCAGAGGAACCTAAGCCTCTTGCTAACGGGATTTCACTTCTCATTTCAATAGATAGGGGCGGTAAAGTCACATCATATTTATTGGCTACTTGCTGTGCAATTTGATAAATATAGTGTGTTTCATCTGTTGGTAATGATTCAACATTAGGGCCTATATGTTTAAATGACCATCTATTGCTATTATTGATACGCACATCAAGATACAAAAATTTATTTAATGCCATTCCAATAGAATCAAACCCGACACCTAAATTAGCAGTAGATGCCGGTATTTTTAAATGTAATTGTACACTCATACTAAAGTGCTCCTTTAATATATTCTAAAATGCTTTCTCTATCATTTGGTAGTGGCTTAATTGGGTTATCTAATAATGAAATAGCTGTATCTGGATCTTTTAAGCCATTACCAGTCAATACTGACACTACGCGTTTACCCTTAGGTAACTTACCAGCACGATGCAACTTAATCAAACCAGCAATAGAGGCATTACTTGCAGGTTCACTAAATATACCTTCTTTTTGAGCCATCAATTGGTATGCTTCTAAAATTTCTTCGTCTGATACACTATCAATGAGGCCTTGTGATTCTTTTAGGGCATGATTAGCTTTATCCCAACTTGCTGGGTTACCAATTCTAATTGCAGTAGCTACCGTATCTGGATTCTTCACTACTTTATTTTGAACGATTGGTGATGCACCTTCGGCTTGGAACCCGTATAAATGAGGAAGTTGTGTATCATTTACGTCATGATACTCTTTAAATCCTTTCCAATATGCTGAAATATTACCAGCATTTCCAACCGGAATCGATAATATATCTGGTGCTTGACCATTCAGCTGTTGAATTACTTCAAAAGCGCTTGTTTTTTGACCTTCAATACGATAAGGATTAACAGAGTTCACAAGCGCGATTTCACCATTTTTAGCCACTTCTTGTACAATTTCAAGCGCTTCATCAAAATTGCCTTCTATAGAAACAATTTCTGCACCGTACATAACTGCTTGTGACAATTTACCTAAAGCTATTTTCCCTTCTGGAATAACGACAATCGCTTTTAAGCCTGCTCTCGCAGCATACGCTGCTGCAGAGGCTGACGTATTGCCAGTTGAAGCACAAATCACAATTTTCTTGCCTTCTTCTTTAGCTTTTGCCATTGCCATTACCATGCCTCTATCTTTGAATGAACCTGTTGGATTTGCACCTTCATACTTAACATGTAATTCAATACCAAGCATTTCAGACATATTCTCGCAATATATCAAAGGCGTATGACCTTCATTTAAACTTACTTTTGGTGTATTAGCTGTCACTGGTAAATATGCTTTAAATTCTTCTACAAGTCCTTGCCAATTTTTCATAAACATTAAACTCCTTCAACTGGATATATTTTCTGTACTACATAGCCTGATTCTTGAATCGTTGCTATCGGTGATTCATCAATACCTATAATAACCACACCTGCAGTATGTGCATCACGTTCAGCCACTACTAATGATTTATGAACAGGTAATTCGCCTTTTAACAAGGTTTCAACTTGTTTTACATCTTCCCCATCTGTTTGGACTACAACATAATAACTTTCCTTACCTTTAATAACAATCGTATCTTCTTCTTCATTCATCATTTCTTTGGTTTCTTCAGTTTTTAATTCAAAATGCGGGGGTAACGTATGTAAATTAGTATCAAAATTAAATGTTACATTTAATAAATCACTGACAACAGCACTTCCTGTTGCTAAACTACCCGCACCTTTACCATAAAACATTGTTTCTCCAACAGCATCACCAATAACATAAATCGCGTTAAATTCATCTTCAACAGACGCTAACTGATGGCTTTTATCAATCAAAGTTGGTGCAACAGATGCATTGACCTGAGCATTTTCATATGTACCTTTACCTATCAATTTTATCTTATAGCCAAATTTATCAGCTACTTTAATATCTGGTAGCGTAACATCGCTAATGCCATATCTATCAACTTCATCTAAATTAATTACTTGGTTAAACGATAAATACGAGGTAATGACGACTTTTCGTGCTGCATCAACACCTTCAACATCATCAGTTGGATCCGCTTCTGCAAACCCTAAACGTTGTGCTTCTGCCAAAGCTTCTTCAAATGATGTCTCTTCTTGAGTCATCTTACTTAAAATAAAGTTAGATGTACCATTTAAAATCCCCATAAATTTACTTATATTATTAGCATTTAAACCATTGTTTATCGCATTTACAATAGGAATACCGCCTGCAACACTAGCTTCATATTTTAAAGCAACGTCATTTTCTTGCGCTAAATGTTCTAACTCTCGTAAGTTTTCAGCCAACAAATCTTTATTTGCTGTAATCACATGTTTTTGCTCACTCAATGCGCGTTTTAACCATTCTACTGTAGGTTCAACGCCTCCGAGCACTTCGACGATGATATCTATTGAGTCATCATTAAATATATCTTCTATATCTTCTGTTAAGTTATATTTTGATGTGTTAATAGGCCTTTTTCTAGACTTGTCACGTACTAATATATGTCTAATATTAATATCTTTATTCATCGTTTCTCTAATTTGTTCTCTATTTTCTTCTATTATTTTTACTACACCAGAACCTACTGTTCCTAAACCAAGTAGTGCTACATTTAATTCTTTCATGTTTTCATTCCTCCGTTTGTTTATCTAAAAAATACAATTGTACAGTTGAAAAATACTTGAATATGGTATAGTATAAATTCATTCATTATTTTTGTAAAGTCTACGTATATTTAAAACGTATATATATATTATCACTCCTGTGATAAAAACTAAACTAAATTTTCTGATTTTTTAGAAAGGTTGTATAACATTATGAAAGTAACTAAATTCGGAGGAAGCTCTGTTTCCAATGCAGAGCAAATTAAAAAAGTATTAGATATTGTTAATTCAGATGAAGCTCGTAAAATTGTAGTTGTTTCAGCTCCAGGAAAGCGCGATAAAGATGATGTAAAAACCACTGATTTATTAATTCGACTTTACGAAAAAGTAATAGAACGATTGGACTACACTTCTAAAAAAGAGGAAATTATTCAACGCTACAAGGATATTATTAATGAACTCAACATGAGCGACACACTTTTAAAAACAATTGATGAGACTTTAGAAAATTACATAGCAACATTGAGGAAAAAACCATCAAGACTACTTGATGCTCTACTTTCATGTGGCGAGGATTTTAATGCTCAAATTATTGCAGAATATAATAACAGCCAAGGCATTCCAACGCGCTACATTTCACCTGGAGAAGCTGGTATTACCGTTACAGATTTACCTCAAAATGCGCAAATCTTAAATCAATCATATGAAGCACTGTATAAATTACGGTCATTTGAAGAAAAGTTAATCATTCCAGGATTTTTTGGTATTTCAAGACAAAATTACGTGGTCACATTTCCTCGTGGTGGTTCAGATATAACCGGAGCCATAGTAGCAAGAGGTGTCAGAGCAGATTTATATGAAAACTTTACAGATGTTTCAGGCATTTTTAGAGCCAATCCTTCTATTGTTAAAAACCCTGAAGTCATAAATGAAATTACCTATCGTGAAATGCGTGAGTTGTCTTATGCTGGTTTTGGTGTATTCCATGATGAAGCGTTGCAACCATTACACAAAGATAGAATTCCTGTCGTTATAAAAAATACAAATAGACCTAATGATATAGGCACCTATATTAGACATGATAGAGAAATTGATTCAAATAGTGTTGTAAGTGGTATTAGCTGTGACAAAGATTTCACAGTATTAAATATTAAAAAATACCTTATGAATAGACAAGTTGGTTTTACACGTAAAATATTAGCTGTACTAGAAGACTATAATATTTCATTTGATCATATGCCATCAGGTATAGATAACATTAGTATCATCATGCGCTCTAAAGAGATACAAAACAAAGAGGAACAAGTACTTAATGATATACGTAAAAATTGTGATGTAGATGAGTTAAGCATTGAACATGATTTGGCAATTTTAATGGTAGTTGGTGAAGGCATGCATAGAATCGTTGGCACAGCTAGCACAATTACGCATGCACTTGCAGAATCAAACATCAACTTAAAAATGATGAACCAAGGCGCCTCAGAAATTTCTATGATGTTTGGTATCGATGTGACAGATGCAGAGAAAGCGGTCAATGCAACTTATGAATATTGTTACACTAAAAATTGTTTGAATACTTAAATAATAATTCAAAACTTTATGTCTATAAAAAAATCCTTCAAATCGTATAGACTCATTTGAAAGTTAATGAATACTATTGAATGATTTGAAGGGTTTTTAAATTGCTTTTTTTTCAGATATAAGTGCTTGGTTAATACGTTCATCTCCGACTACTAAGCGTAAAATAACAAATTGATAATAACTTAATGAATCAATTACGCTTCTATAATTCGGTAATTGATGATAATCAATCGGATCTAATAATTCATACATTAACACAATTTCAGGTTTAATATAATCTACATCCCATTTGATAGAATGAAAATAAATATGCTTTTCAGGTAATCGAATATTGTGATTCCATCTAAACATCCATTCATCATTTTCTACGTCATAAACGATGATTGTCATGATTAACTCATCATTTATATAAATATTTGCGTGAGTAACATCTGCAAATTTTAACTTTGAAAAATCAGTAGTAGTATTTGTACCGTCATGTAACACAATCGTATTATCTTTAGGTATAAACTTTAAAACTTCACCTAGATATTTTCTTTCGACACTAATATCAACCTTATCGTCTAAATTAAACTCATCATGAAGAAAGAGTTGTTTTGCGACTTCACCATTATATTTAAACAGTTCAGGTACATTTTCAGTTAAATTTTTTACAACTTCTTTAATATTTTTATTATTACTAACTGCCAAATCTGTACCTCCTATCAAAAGTAAGCGTTTCCATTAATAATTATTATATTATTTGTTGTCGTATTTTTCAATGTGAAAAGCACAAAAATGTGAACTTAAACACATTTTTATTTAAAACTTGCCAATATAGCTATAGTCTTGTCGATTTTGTTGGTTCAAAATGCTCGGTCTGTTAACAATAAATAATGCTTCTGAACTATGGTATAAAGCCAACTGAATTTTAGCAATTTCTGGCAATGTTTGATACAGCGCCTTATCTACCATGTAAGGTGCAGTTGCAAAATAGTAACGAATGCGGTATCTCGCAAATGTTTGGATCACTTCCGAACCAGTAATAATATGTAGTGCATTGTCTACTTTTCCATTCGGCATTATGATATTAAAATCAGTGTATCTTGCGACATATTTAATGATATCTGTTGAAAAAGTAATGACTGAAATTTTAAGATTAGCATCATATAATTCGTCAAGAATTTGATAATTAACTGGATGATTATCGAATGCAATAACATCTTCATTATTTATATTTTCTATTATGTAGTTGATATATTTTTTCATAGTCGTCAATTCAATGTCCTCCAAACAGACTTTTCAATACTTAGTTTCATTGATAATATATGTATTACCCGATTTAGCACTTATTTAATAGGCATATATGTTTTTTAATTCATTAATTTCTATAATAAATCAAATCGCTCTATTATATATTAAGTAGGAATTGCTTATAATTAAAAAATATGATTATACTAATATTGAACTTATTAGTTAGTTGTATTTGTACTAATATAAATAAAAGAGTAAAATATAGTTTATTAAAAATATTTAGATTAGGATGATACCAATGTTTTTCCCGATTATTTTAGCAATAATTATTGTAATACTATTATTAGTTATTATTATTGAAAGAAGAGTGATGAATCATAAGCTTGAGACTGAATCATACGCAAAAGATCAGTTAATAAATAAAATTAGTATCATCACGCGTGAAAACACATATTTAAAAAATCAAATGCTTGAAAAAGATGTAAATAATGATACACATCATCATGGATTAAGAAAAGCAAAACAGGATTTAAACGACATATTAAATCAATATCGAAGTGAAGGTTCAATTTCATTTTTTGATATTATCACAACTGGAAATTTAGCAGTGAAACATCCTTTGTTTGAATATGCTAGAGCTTTCGATTACATCGTCATTACTGAAAAAGGATTATTTAATATCAATGTGAAAAACTGGAAGCAAAAAACATTTTATCATTTCACGGTTGACCCAACAAATGACACACAAAATAATGGAAGCGATACAGTAAATCAAACGGTTGGACGTTATATTGCAAACCAATTCCACAGTCAATTTCAATCAACACGACCAACAACATACACATTTGTAGAAAGAATTAGAAATAATTCTATTATTTATGACTTTTATAACTATGATCCATATGAACAGTCTTCAAAAAATGCCAAAGCATTGGAAGATAGAATTGCAGACCAATTAAACCACAGAATTCAAAATATTGGTTTAGTTTATTTTACAGATGGCAGCGTCAATTTAATTGATGGACCTACAGAAAGACAAGATTTTGTAGAAACAGTTTCATCCAAATCTTCACTAAAAGAAGTCATTGGTGAGACGATTGTAAATGCTCAAGAATCATTAACTGAGGCACAATACAATGAATTGCTTGCACATTTTCACTAATTAAAAGGTATTTAAAAAGCTGCAATAGAAATTTTGTTACGTGACGACATATCTGAAAGTGATTTAAATGAAAGAATACAAACTTAAATTAAGTAATGTTGAACACAGACAAACAAGCACGGTTAAAATCATAAAGATTTAAATATAAAAGAGAGCTAATCCATTAGGGTAGCTCTCTTTTTTGAGTATGTTTATTTATGTACCAGCCTCATTTGCGTTTAAGCCATTTGAAATTTTTAACTCCAAATATTTACTTTATTGCTTTTAGCCATCTGTTCTGCTTTTTCGAATAAGTCTCTATATTTTCCATTTGGTGAAAAATATTTTTCTCTTGCCAATCCTTTTTTCACTAACAGTTCATTGAACATGGTTTCTTTATCTAACCATACATATGCTAATGTGCGCCCATAGCGATCTTCTTTTTCTTTATCATATTCTAAAAAGACATCTTTATCGGTTAAATATTCTTTTGAAAAATCAGATGCTTCCTTACCATATGGTTGTACAGGTGTATTTGGTTTAACAGTCTCTGGCGTGTCTACACCTATCAACCTTACTTTAATTTGTTCATGCTGACTATTGTTTGCTACTAGTGTGTCTCCATCAACCACACGCGCTACATGTACTTTCTCAGTTTGTTTTGGTCCAGCATGATTGTTATTGGAATCATTGGATGAAAAAGGACCAGTACCATTAATAAACTGAAATGCTAGTACACCTAGTACAACTAT
Source organism: Staphylococcus sp. GDY8P67P (assembly GCF_017892545.1). Lineage (NCBI taxonomy): Bacteria > Bacillati > Bacillota > Bacilli > Caryophanales > Staphylococcaceae > Staphylococcus > Staphylococcus sp. GDY8P67P. The sequence goes on along the minus strand of NZ_JAESLH010000032.1, from coordinate 84,598 downwards.
ACTTATAATTAATGTCGTAATTTTCTTTGTTGATTTCATTGTTGCACCCACTTTTTTTGAATATACCAAATTATCATATAGAAAATTAAAGTTTACGTCAAGATGCTCATTCCAAAGAAAAATTACGCTTTTACAACAAATGAAACTATAATAGTTCTTTATTTTAACTCACTTAACAAATCGTGCTATAATACTAAGATGATAGGAGTGAACAACTTGAGTATATTTAAGGAGAACATGATTACAGTTATTGCGATTGTTATAGCAATCATAGTGGGATTAATATTACAGTACCAATATCAATTCCCACCTCTTGTATCTGCAGTTGTAGCAATATTTTTAGGCCTTTTTATTGGATTTATTGTCTTTCTCATTCAAGTGATTGTAACTAAAAACAAGAAAAAATAGTACCTTCTGCCGAGTGTTTAAATCGGCAGTTTTTTATTTAAGTTAACATAATATTGTTATTGTTATTTTTATATATAGTAAAAAATAAGTTTTGCTTTAGAAGTTATATTTATAAAATCGCTCGGTTTAATGTTTTTTCTAATAACGTCCATGCTTCGTAATCTTTTTCATTTGAAAGGATTGCTCTAAACCCATAATTTAGATACATATTAACCGCTTGATAACTAGTGGTTTGAGAAGTTAAAAACGCTTGGTTATGATATTGAGATAGGCGATTCATTGCTTCAGATAATAAAGGTTTAGACAATTGCTTACCTTGATACTCTGGGAGTATCGCCACCCAATGAATGCGTCCGCAAATTTTACTATCTCTTATTAAATTTCCATACCATGCTGTTGTAGTACCTATGACTTCACCTTTAGGATTTTCAAGAAACAAACATCTTTGTTCCATTTCATGCATATTTTGTCCGAATTCAGTGTTAAAATGTGTCAATGCTTGATCTGTAGTATCAAATTCATTTACTTTCATTTCTAAATTTGCCCATTTTACTTCTTCTCCTATTTTAAAATTTCGAATTTTATATCCAACAGGCAATTCATACTGTGGAATACTTTCTAAATTTTCTCTTATCATCTGTACTTTTAAATATTTCATACCTTAATCCCCTCACTCACAAGCCATTTATCATCAGAAAAAGGTTGAGACATGATGTTCGTCTCAACCTCAATTAGTATAGTTTTCAATTCACTGAACCTTACTTGCATTATAACTTATAACGCTTGTATTTACTCTACTTCTTTTATAAATGTTAATATAGCATGAAACTCTTCTTCATTTGCTGAGAAAGCACGCTCTTCCACTTCACGAACGGTTGAATTGAGTAATTGATAATCCGCTACTTCTTCATCTTTTAAATATGCATTTATGCTACTTTCTAATTCTTTTAAGGAACTCGCTTTTAATGTACTTAGTTTTACTTCTTGCATGTAACTACAACCCCTTTTAATTATTTTTAATCATTTTAATAAGATTAAAAGTTATTTTTACTTAAAAAACTATAAATATGATATGTTTTTTCAAAACCCCTAATCTTATTTTCAAAAATTATATCACTTCATACATATTTTACATAGTTTTTTTATTCTTTAATAGTTCAAACAATGCTTATCGTCCTCAATTTCCACCCAAAAAGCTTTAATTAATACAAATAGGTGCTTAAAAAAGCAATCCAAATCACTTATGAGTAAGTGACTCGGATTGCTTGTATACCTAGTGTTTGCCCCTTTTGCTTAGCACCTAGTATTGTTTTAAATATTGCTCTCTTTCCCATTCAGAAACTTGAGTTCTATAATAATCCCATTCAATAGATTTAGAATTTATAAATTGATTATAAATGTGATTACCCAAAGCCTCTTTAATAGAATCATTATCTTTCATTGCTTTAATAGCAGTATATAATGTTGATGGTAAATCTTGAATACCAACGGCTTCACGTTCTTCACGATTCATTTCATATATATTTTGATTTACTGGCTCAGGTACTTCTAATTTATTTTCAATACCATCTAAGCCCGCTTGTAAAATAGCCGCTAATGCTAAGTATGGATTGGCTGCTGGATCTACTGAACGAACTTCTACACGTGTTGATAAACCACGTGAAGTTGGTACACGAATTAATGGCGAACGGTTTTTACCACTCCAAGCAATATAGCATGGTGCTTCATAACCTGGAACTAAACGTTTATAAGAATTAACCAATGGATTACATACACCAGTTAAACCTCGTGCATTTTTTAGAATACCTGCGATAAAATGATATGCATCTTTAGTCATTTCCATATCGCCTTCAGGATCGTAAAAGGCATTTTCTTTACCCTTGAAGAGTGACATATTGAAGTGCATGCCGCTTCCGTTCACACCAAATAATGGTTTAGGCATAAATGTTGCATGAAGATTGTGTTGACGTGCAATTGTTTTAACAACTAATTTAAATGTTTGGATATTATCACACGCAGTGATAGCATCTGCATATTTAAAATCAATTTCATGTTGTCCTGGTGCCACTTCATGGTGACTTGCTTCAATATCAAAGCCCATGTCCTCTAATTCTAAAACAATATCACGACGACAATTTTCACCTAAATCTGTAGGCGCAAGGTCGAAGTAACCACCATTATCATTTAATTCTAATGTTGGTTCACCTTTTTCATCTAATTTAAACAAGAAGAATTCAGGTTCTGGTCCTAAATTAAGTTCACTAAACCCTAAATCTTGCATGTTTTTTAATACACGTTTCAAGTTTGCACGTGGGTCACCTTCAAACGGTGTGCCGTCTGTTTTATAAACATCGCAGATAAGACGAGCCACTTTGCCTTGACCTGCTGTCCATGGGAAAATAACCCATGTATCTAAATCTGGACATAAATACATATCTGATTCTTCAATACGGACGAAGCCTTCGATTGAAGATCCATCAAACATCATTTCATTGTCTAAAACTTTTTCTAATTGGCTTACTGGTACTTCCACGTTTTTAATAACACCTAAAATATCAGTGAATTGCAAACGTAGGTATCTGACATTTTCTTCCTTAGCGAACTTGTGTATGTCTTCCTTGGTAAATGTACGTTTTGCCATTATAAATGTCCCCCATTAATTTTATTTGATAAATCGAGATAAGTCACCACGATTTATCGGAATCGCTTCTCGTTGTGGTTTCTGTGTAGCATCAACAATCATTTGTTTTCTCGTTTCTTGTTCATCATCAGAAAGGTGATCTTGTTCGTCATTTAAAATCTGTTTAATACCTTTTAAATTAAAGCCTTTTTCTATCAATCTTTTTATCTCTAAAAGGCGTTCCAAATCGTTTAACGAAAAAAGTCGTTTATTTCCTTCTGACCTATGTGGTTTAATCAGTTCATGTGTCTCATAATAGCGAACTTGTCTAGCAGTTAGTTCACTTAATTTCGTAACAACACTCATAGAGAAGACCGGCATGCTTCGTCGTATCGTATCTTTTGACTCCAATCCAATCACCTCTATTTTTGAACTTGTATTTAATTTAGCATAATTCTTAAAGCAATTCAAAAATATGTCAGGTTTTCTAACATATACTTCAAACCATTGATTTAATTAACTTTATAATGCACTTCCTACATTTAATCGCAGAATTTTCCGAAATTTTTTCTATAATTAGAAATAGCCACATATGCATTTTAATTTGCTATTTGACATAGCTATAAATACAATGTGGCCTCTCTTTAAATTTATTAAAATATTTTTTCAACAGCTCTTGTTACAGCTAATTTAACGTGTTCATACGTTAAGCCACCTTGAACATAAGCCTCATACGGTGGTCTTATAGGACCATCTGCTGATAATTCAATTGAAGAACCTTGAACAAACGTACCCGCAGCCATAATGACATCATCTTCATAACCCGGCATATAAGATGGTTCAGGACTAAAATGTGCGTTAATCGGTGAAGCTGCTTGAATACTTTGGCAAAATTGAATCATCTGTTCCTTCGTATCAAAAGTGACCGTTTGAATTAAATCCGTTCTAGGCACATCAAATCTTGGTGAGGTGTGCATATTCATTTGTTCTAGTAACAAACTCGTAAATAATGCACCCTTCAAACTTTGGCTCACAACATGTGGCGCTAAGAAAAATCCTTGATACATTTCTTGTAACGAATATAGTGAGGCACCAGCTTCTTTACCAATTCCTGGCGCAGTTAAACGGTATCCACATCTTTCCACCAATGTTTCATTTCCAACGATATAACCACCGATTTTAGCTAGCCCTCCACCAGGGTTTTTAATTAAGGAACCAGCCATTAAATCAGCGCCGCACTCTATAGGTTCTCGTTCTTCTACAAATTCACCATAGCAATTATCTACAAATATTATGATTTCAGGATATTGCGCTTTTATTTGTTGAATTGCACTTTCTATTTTTGTTAAATCTATGGATGGTCGTTGATCATAACCTTTCGAACGCTGAATAGCGATGACCTTAGTTTGTGGTGATATTTTAGTTAATACCTTATCAATATCGATTTCACCGTGCTTTAAGTCTACTTTATTATATATTACTCCGTGTTCTTTTAAACTTTCTATACCATTACCATTAATACCTATCACTTCTAATAATGTATCGTAAGGATTACCTGTAATATACATTAATTCATCCCCATATTTCAAAGTACTTTGTAAAGCAATTGTAATCGCATGCGTACCAGAAATAATCTGAGGGCGCACTAATGCGTCTTCCGCCTTAAATGCATGTGCATATACAGCTTCTAAATGATCTCGACCTATATCATCATATCCATAACCCGTTGTGCCAAGTAAGTCACTTTCGGATACTTTAACAGCGTGGAACGCGTCCAACACTTTTTCTTGATTGATATAAGCAATCTCTTCTATATTTTTAAAATAAGGTTCTAGTTTTGCTTCTGTATCTGCTATTAATTGTTTCATATTTTTCATCGTAATTCTTCTTCCTATTCTTTTTTAAACCCTTTTACAGTATATGTTGCATCTTTCTCATTAAATATGATTTCTGTGACGAGTGTATGTTGTTTCAAGAAATATAATCTATCCGCATCAGCACTTGAGACATTTTCTTCATAAAAAGTTAAAGCTGATTTAACTTGCTCTATAAGTAATTGTTTCACTTTGTCTTCATCTTCTTCATTTTTACTTGAAACAAAAACTGATGGTAAATGAGTTGTTGGCATAGTTCCTTCGTGTAAATCTTTTTTATTAAAAATAATAGCTTGTGGAATATGCCCCATATCTAAGTCACCTATGATTTGGTTTACTGTATCATACTGAACTCGATATTCAGGATGACTAGCATCCACAACATGTAATAGCAAATCTGCGCCTTTCGCCTCTTCTAAAGTGGATTTAAACGCAGCAATGAGTGTAGTTGGTAGTTTTTGAATAAAACCAACCGTATCAGATATGATTAGGTTAAATCCATCATTGATTTGAATTTGTCTTGTTTTAGGATCTAGCGTAGCAAAAAGCAAGTTTTTCTCATAAGTAGCTTCATTCGCCAATGCATTAAACCAAGATGATTTACCAGCGTTTGTATATCCAATAAGTGCTACTTGAAACACATTATTTTGTTCACGTTTGTTGCGATATCGCTCTCGATGTTCAACCACCGTTTCTAATTGATGTTTGATTTCATTCATACGTGTTCTAATATGACGACGATCCATTTCTAACTTAGTTTCACCTGGACCTCTCGTTCCGATGCCACCACCTAATCTTGATAAACTGCGCCCATGACCTTGAAGTCTAGGTAATAAATAATCTAATTGCGCTAATTCTACCTGAAGCTTACCTTCTTTACTTCTTGCTCGAAGTGCAAATATCTCTAAAATCAGTTGTGTTCTGTCGATAATTTTAACGTTCAGATTACCATTTAATGTTTTTGACTGGGCTGTAGTCAATTCATCATTAGCAACAACTACATCTATATCATTCATTTCTATATAAGCTTTTATGTCCTCTAATTTACCTTTTCCAACGTAATATTTATTATCAAAATGTTGTCTGTTCTGGGTGAATTCAGCTTGTACATTTAATTGGCATGTTTCAGACAATGAAGCTAATTCTTCCATTGTTGATTCAAAATCAAACACTTCATCGGTTTGAGCTTGTACGCCAACTAAAATTGCTGTCTCTAATTCTTTTTTAGTCGTATGTGTTTGTTGGCTCATAACATGCACCTCTTTCAAAGTTTTCTTTGCTATTTTATCATAGTGTTTATATAAAGACTATCTTCTCAAATTATGTTAAATTAATAATAAGAGGTGACACGATATGACTATATACGATATAGAAGTTCAAAAACCAAATGGCGAAACTTACAAGTTAGAAGAATATAAAAATAAAGTATTACTAATTGTCAATACTGCAAGTGAGTGTGGCTTCACACCACAATTTGAAGGACTACAACACTTATACGACAACTATAAAGATCGAGGATTTGTTGTGCTAGGTTTTCCATGTAACCAATTTGGGGGTCAAGAACCAGGTACGGGTGAAGAAGCTACTCAAAACTGTAAAATCAACTATGGCGTTTCTTTCCCAATGCACGAAAAAATTGATGTCAAAGGCGAAAATCAACACCCTTTATATCAATTTCTGACAGAACAACAAAATGGATTTTTCAATGAAAAAATCAAATGGAACTTTACCAAATTTTTAATCGATAGAGAAGGTAATGTAACTAATCGATATGCGCCACAGAAAAAACCGAGCCAAATTGAAGCTGATATTGAAGCGTTATTATAAATAAATTACTGATTTAAAGAAGAAAGCTACACTTGATAATTTCTATCAAAGTGTAGCTTTCTTCTTTTAAAGTATGCAAAAATAAATTGTTTTTTTAATGTTATACTTCTTCTACTGCATCATCAAGTGTGAATGTACTGATAGCATGTTTATAAATAAGATGTTGCTTTCCTTGTGTTAATAAACAAACCAAATTGTCATCATAATCTTCGATAATACCTTTCATTTGAAAACCATTCACTAAAAATACGATAACTTTCGTTTGATCAGCCTTAAATTGTCCTAGGAATTTATCTTGGATGTTTTCTGTTGTATTCATGTTATGTTCTCCTTTTCTTTATTTGGACTGAAACTTCATCTAACATCAATGAAAGTGACATTATCTCTCTATCTAACCATACTACGTCGAGCTTGTTTTTGAACCAAGTCATTTGTCTTTTAGCATAATTTCTAGAATGCTTTTTCAATTTATTTGTTGCTTCGGCTAGACTAGCCTCATTTTTAATTACAGGTAACATCTCTTTATATCCGATAGCTTGCATACTTTGACAAGTCTCAAAACCATCTTCAACGAGTTGTTTCACTTCATTTAGTAATCCGCGTTCCAACATTATATCTACACGTTTATTAATTCTTTGATATAAAGTTTCGCGTGACATTTCTATCCCTATTAATAATGTATCATAATTTTCTGTATATTGTTGATTTTTCTTGCGTGAACTTAAAAGTTTTTTTGTTTTTAAATAATATTCAATCGCTCTACGTACCCTTTTACGATTATTTGGGTGAATAGTATCAGCTGAATCTTTATCTATCGAAACTAAATAATCATGCAATACTTCATTTGATAATGAATCTAATTCATTTAGCGTATGGTCTACTTTAATTTGTTGTGCTTCAGATATCGTTTCATCTTCGAAAGCATAATTATAAATTAATGATTGGATATACAAACCTGTACCGCCTACGATGATAGGCATATGACCTCTAGCCGTAATTTCATCTATTAAATTTTGCGCTCTATTTTTAAAATCATACGCAGAAAATGTTTCATCAGGTTCAAGAATATCTATCATATGATGTGGAATATCCGCCATCTCTTCTCTATTTATTTTTGCTGTTCCAATATCCATATGTTTATAGACTTGCATAGAATCTCCGCTAATAATTTCACCATTAAATCTTTTAGCCAATTCGATGCTTAATTCTGTTTTACCAACAGCTGTTGGACCAACTAATGCAATTATAAAAGGTTTATCGCTCTGCACTTATATCAACTCTCTTTATGCTTTATCTACTCTGTTATATTTTTTTAAAATTTGTCTTTCTATCCAATCATACATATGTTGCCACGTAGTCGTAGCATCTTTTTCAAATAATACTTCATGTCTTTTATTTTTGTATAAATGTACTGTAATATGATGAATTTTACCCTTTTTATATAGTTTTCCTAAATGTCTAATCCCTTTTCCATAATTGCCTATCGCATCATCTTTTCCAGAAATTAGTAAAATAGGAAGATCTGACTTCATTTTTTTTATGTTTTTTAATTTGCTTGTCTGTAACATATACTTTACTGTTTCAAAAATCAGTTGATTTGAGACTAAAAATCCAGTAAAAGGGTCTTTTTCAAATTTTTCAACTTCTTGGTCATCGCTGGATAACCAATCATTTTTCGATTTGTTGTTTTCTATATTTTTATTGAAAGTTTTATACATTATTTGGTTTAACCATTTCAAACGACGTCTTTTACCAGTTATTAAAGTGATAAGTTTTAAAATTATTTGTACGCATTTCCCTAAAAACTTAGGGTATTGCATTGTTCCTGATAGAATCATGCCTTGTGCAACATCTGGATATTTTTGGGTGAAAATTCTAGCAATAATAGAACCCATTGAATGCCCCAATATAATATATGGCGTATGCACAGTATCTGAATACAACGTCTGTGCAATTTCAAAAGTATCATCTGCCACTTGCTCCATACTATCAATGTGACCACGTTCATATGATGCTATATCTTTACCATGCCCTCTATGGTTGTGTCGTAGTACATCATATCCTTGTTGGTTTAATGAATCAATAAGAGCATCATATCGATCCATATGTTCTGCCATGCCATGAAGTAAGTGTATAACACCAATCGTGTCTTTTTTCGCCTTATTCAATTTCACTTCTAAAGTCGTTCCATCTGCAACAGTGATTTTAAACTCATTTCCACTCATGTTTTACCCCCAAATCACGTTTCATTTCATTCATCATACATTATACAATATACCTTCAAAATACACTGTTTTCAAATACAATGCTATTCGGCTTATCACTGGTTACAGCGCTATTATTGATAAAATTAAATGCAAAACCTCATTAAAAATATAAAAACCCCTCCAAAGTCTACATTTTTTAATGTCTACTTTGAAGGGAAAGAACTATTGTTCAAAATTTGAATCTACTAACTCATTATTGGATAAGGAACAAATGTTAGATTCGGACAATATTTAATTTATTCTTTAACTGCAGGTTGATTATTACCTGTTTGTGCTTCATCAATTGCAGTTTGAAGTTCTTTTGTAAACAAGTCTTTTTGAATATCTGTGTAACCTAGTAATTCAGCCATTACATCAATAACTTGATCTTTATAATTGAGAACGTCATCTATTTTGAAATAAAGTTTACCAGTACGACGAATAAAGAAATCTGTTGGACGATGAACCATTTCGTTTTGAATAGAATAAATCAATTCTGTGTAAATATCTAAAGGTAAACCAGATTCTTGATATTGTGCTGTTTGAGCAATTTTGAATAATTCTTCTACATTTGAACCGTATTTCGTTGCGAAATGACGTGCTGTCGCATCATCTATTTGATAAGCTTTAGCATCTTCAACTTTTTTATCAATAAATTGATCAAAGTTTGCACTACCACCAACATCTCCACCAGAAATTGGTAAGTGTTTTGTAGCACATTTATCAAATTTCAAACCGTATTCTGATTTTAAGCGTTTAGATAATAGGTCTACAATTTCTAATGCCATATGACGATAACCAGTTAATTTACCACCAGCAATTGTAAGTAGGCCTGATTTACCTTCCCAAACTTCATCTTTACGAGAAATTTCTGATGGGTCTTTACCTTCTTCTAAAATTAATGGTCTTACGCCAGCCCATGATGACTCAATATCTTCATCAGCTACATTTACATCTGGGAACATATAGTTGATCGCATCAATTAAGTAATCTCTGTCTTCTTGTGTAGCTAATGGTGATGTTTTATCGTTATCGTAAAATGTATCTGTTGTACCTACGTATGCTTTACCTTCACGAGGAATCGCAAAAATCATACGTCCATCTTTTTCAGTATCAAAGTATACTGCTTGTCCTAATGGGAATTTTGATTGATCAATAACAATATGAACACCTTTTGTTAAACGTAATTGTTTGTTATTACGTGCATAATCACCACTACGTACTTCATCTACCCATGGGCCACTTGCATTGATTACTTTTTTAGCCTTAATTGGATAAGTCTCACCAGAAATTTGGTCTTCTGCATGAATACCGTTGACCTTTTCATTTGAATCATATGTGAAATGTACTGATTTCGTATGATTGATTACTGTGGCACCTTTTTCAGCTGCACGTTTCATGACTTCAATTGTTAAACGCGCATCATCTGTACGATATTCAACATAAGATCCGCCACCTTTTAATCCTGATTTTTTAACAAGTGGCTCTTTCGCTAACGTTTCTTTAGCATTTAACATTGTTTTACGTTCTGATTTTTTAACGCCTGCTAGTCTATCATACATTGCTAAGCCAATAGATGTAGTAAATTTACCCATAGAACCACCTTTATGCATTGGCAATAGCATACGTTCAGGTGTCGTTACATGAGGCCCATTTTCATATACAATTGCACGTTCACGTCCAGTTTCTGCTACAACGCCAACTTGCAATTGTTTCAAGTAACGCAAACCACCATGCACTAATTTTGTTGAACGTGAACTTGTACCTTGTGCAAAGTCTTGCATTTCTACTAACGCGACTTTCATACCTCTTTGTGTTGCATCTAATGCAATACCTGCACCAGTAATACCTCCACCGATAATGACAACATCAAAAGTATCATTTTTTAAATCTTGCTTAATCTGTTCTCTTTTCAAAGTTGATAAACTCATAAAATCTAGCGCCTCCTAGTAGTAATAAAAAAAGAGAGACCTATCCCATACATATATAATTGTACGAACAGTGTCTCTCAATTCTCATCTCGATAATATTAACTTACCCTTATTATAGCATAAGAAACTTAGATAAGTCTAATTCTTTTATTCTTCGTCTAGCTTAAAGACTTGAGTGGCCTCTACAGCTTTTTTCCAGCCTTTGTATAATTTATTTCTTTCTTTTTCTTCCATATCTGGATTAAATTCTTTTTCAAGTTTCCAACGGTTAGCAATTTCATCTTTACTATCCCAGAAACCTACAGCTAAACCAGCTAAATAAGCTGCACCTAAAGCTGTTGTTTCGTTAATTTCTGGACGTTCCACACTCACGTTTAATAAGTCTGATTGGAATTGCATAATAAAGTTATTTTTAACAGCACCACCGTCGACACGTAGGTTATTTACTGTAATATCAGAATCTTTTTCCATTGCTTCAAGCACATCACGTGTTTGATAACACAATGATTCTAATGTAGCACGAATAAAGTGTTCTTTTTCAGTACCACGCGTTAAACCAAAGATTGCTCCACGTGCATCAGCATCCCAATATGGTGTTCCTAAACCTACGAATGCTGGCACAACATAAACACCTTCCGTAGATTCTACACGTTCCGCGTAATTTTCTGATTGTGGTGCAGAATTAATCATTCTCAATCCATCTCTCAACCATTGAATAGCTGATCCTGAAACAAAGATAGAACCTTCAAGTGCATAATTAACTTTTCCGTCTAGTCCATAGGCAATTGTTGTTAATAATCCACTTTCAGATGCTACAGCTTCTTCACCAGTGTTCATCAGCATAAAGCCACCTGTACCGTAAGTGTTTTTTACATCTCCACGTTCAAAGCATGCTTGACCAAATAATGCTGCCTGTTGGTCACCTGCAATACCAGCAATTGGAATTTCTTGTCCGAAGAAATGATAATCAATGGTATTTGCATAAACTTCACTAGATTCTTTAACCTCAGGTAACATAGTATTTGGAATTTCTAATATATCCAATAATTCTTGGTCCCATTCTAAATCATGGATATTATAAATCAACGTACGGCTTGCATTCGTATAATCTGTAATATGAGCTTTACCACCAGATAATTTCCACACTAGCCAAGAATCAATAGTACCGAATAATAAATCTCCATTATCAGCTTTCTCTCTAGCACCTTCCACATTATCTAGAATCCATTTAACTTTTGTTCCAGCAAAATATGGATCTAGTAAAAGACCTGTTTTTTCTCTAAATTTATCTTCTAAACCTTGTTCTTTTAATTCTTGACAGATGCCTTGAGTTTGACGAGATTGCCAAACAATCGCATGATACACTGGTCTTGATGTTTTCTTATCCCATACTACCGTAGTTTCACGTTGGTTTGTAATACCAATACCAGCTATTTGATCTGCACCGATGTTTTCTTCATTTAAAACTTCCGCCATAACAGCTAAAACGGACGTCCAAATTTCATTGGCATCATGTTCTACCCAGCCTGATTTTGGAAAATATTGTTTGAATTCACGCTGTGCAACTCCTTTAATTTTTCCATCTTGATCAAATAGAATTGCTCTCGAACTCGTAGTGCCTTGGTCGATTGACAAAATATATTTTTCCATAATGATTAGCTCCCTCTTCAAATGTTCGTAATACGAATTACATATGTAATTCACATTGATATATATATTTCTCTGTACCCAATTTTTATTAGTTCACTCAACTAATAATTTTATATTAATACAATGACAATAATATCTAGTTATATTTTAACGTAAATACACTTAAATTAAACGTAATTAATATATAGTTTCTATACCTTTAGCATTTTTCGCTTTATTTAACGTTACGCCTAAAATAAGTGTGATAATTAATAATACGATAGCAACTACCGACATTGTATCAAATGCACCTTTGTAAAATAATCTGTAAATCACTGCACCAATCATACCACCAGTTACAGGCCCTAACACAGGTACAATTGCATATGACCAATTAGAATCACCTTTACCTGCGATTGGTAAAATCGCATGTGCAATACGTGGACCTAAATCACGAGCTGGGTTAATTGCATAACCTGTTGGCCCACCTAGACTTAATCCAATTGCAACGATTAAACTACCGACAATTAATGGATTTAAACCATCAGCAATTTTGTTCATACCAATGAATAAAAGCCCCATTGTTAAAATACCTGTACCAATAATTTCACTCATGAAGTTTGCAAAATAGTTTTTAATGGCAGGTGCTGTAGAAAATACAGCTAATTTTGTGCCTTGGTCTTCTGTGGCTTTCCATTGTGCTAAATACATTAACCAAACTAATGCACCACCAACGATACCACCTAGAATTTGACAGATAATATAGCCTGGCACCATAGCCCAACTAATGGCACCATCCATGGCAAATGCTAAAGTAACTGCAGGATTTAAATGTGCACCTGAAATATTACCTACCGCGTACACTCCCATAGTAACTGCTAATCCCCAACCTGTAGCAATAACAATCCAATCTGCGCCATTCCCATTACTTCTTTTTAAGTTGACGTTTGCAACAACGCCTCCCCCAAATAGTATAAGTATTGCTGTTCCCAAAAATTCAGCAAAATATTCACTCATAAAGACTCCTCCTAAAATAAGACAGGGAGACCCCTACAATTATATCCAGTTGTGAACCACCGGTTTAATTACTGTAGAAATCTCCCATCTCTGTTCTAAATATTAACTTGTGTACATCTTACACCGTTGTTGTAAGCGTTGTCAAATACTTTGTAAAAAAGTTGTCACAACTCAAGTTGATATCACACTATTTTCATCAATACTAAATTGACTAGTCAATGGGTCAATTTGTGCCGTTAACCCATAAGGAATCGCATGTTTGGGCTCGTTATGACCAAATGATAAATTATAAAAAACTACCATTTTAGGATTATTACTTTTTTTAATTATTTTTAATATCTCTCTTTTATAATTTTCATAATATACATTATTAAATGGCTTACCAAAAATCATACCATTCAGGTGATTTAAAATCCCTTGCTTCAGCAATTCCTCTAAATATTTAGCAAACATATCAGGTGTAGGTGTGTCTTCTGAGGTTTCTAAAAATAATATTGCACCATTAAATGCTTCAATTTCAGGAAATATTGATGTATGCATTAAATCAACAAAAGTTTCTAGATTTCCACCTAAAAGGTGTCCGCTCACTTTTTTATTTCCATTTAATATTTCGTATCCTTTTTGTTCTATTTTAGCTCTACATGTATATTTGTTTTGTTTATTCCATTTTAATCCATATGGTCTCATATAAAATGCTGGTTCTATTTTTCCTATTTTATTTGTATTAAACCAACACTTGTTAATATTCTCTACTGTATATGTATCCATTGCTATATTTTCTGCAAAGTCAGTAAGTAATGCCTGACCATAAAAACTAACTATTCCCATTTTATAAAACATCAAATGTACTGTTGTTGTATCTGAATAACCACTGAATATTTTAGGGTTGTTTGCAATTGCTTGGAAATCTACATAAGGTAAAATACGTATCGCATCTTCTCCGCCAATACAACTAATAATAGCTTTAACTTCTTGATCTTTTACTGCTTCATTTAAATCTTTAGCTCTACATTCTGGATGATTGTGAATAAACGCTACACCTTTTAAGGCATTTGGCATTACTTTGACTTTTAAGCCAAATTCATTTTCCAAACGTTGAATGCCTTGTCGAGTTCGCCATAACATATTACTTTCACCTGCTAAACCAGAAGAAAGAGACACAATTGCTACTGTGTCTCCTACTTTCAATTGCTTTGGTTTTATCATTGTCGTCATCCCCTTATACTCGTTCACAATGATTGATTACAAATAAATGAATCAATAATATGGAAATAGTTAAATTTTTATCATTTTAGTGACAATACATGATTCGATTACCATAGTGATCGGTCACTAGTTGTAATATATTTTGCACCATTTGAAACTGCAACATCTACTTCTTCTTTGCTATTTATGAGCCCACCTGCAATTACTGCAGTATTCGTTTCTTCGTTAATGATACGTATTGCTTTAGTAGCAATACCAGGTAAAACTTCCACAAAATCTGGTTCTACACGCTTAATCAATTCGATACTTCTAGATAGTGCATGACTATCTAATACAAACACTCTGAACACGGTTGTAGTATTTAATGATTTTGCTTTATTAATTACTTTTGTCTTAGTTGAAACGATGCCTTTAGGATGATAATTTTGAATGATATATTCACAAGCAAATTCATCATGGCTCATACCTTTGATTAAATCGATATGCATGTATGTTTCAATCTTATTCTTGTTTAATAGACCCATAATACTTTTAACATGTCCGATATGCGCATCTAACATGACACATGCCTTGTAATCGGTCATCGTTAATTTTTCTAAATCTTTCATTGAGCGAACTGCAGGCAAAATATGCGGTTTCAACATGAATTCCTCCTTAGACAATACGTTTAAATAGGCGTTCTAATTCATAATTTGAGAAATTAATAATAATGGGTCTACCGTGTGGACAGGTAAATGGGTCTTCAGTGTCTCTCAATTGATTAACTAAATCTGCCATCTCGTTATTTTTTAGATAGTGGTTAGCCTTGATTGATTTTTTACAGCTCATCATAATCGCAGCTTCTTCACGAATTTTTCTCACGTCAACTTTTTTATGTTCTAATACATATTCGATCATATCCTTGATGATTTCTTCAGCTTCTTCTTTAGGAAACCATACTGGATAGCTATCTACAATGTAATCATGTCCACCAAATGGTTCTAAATGCACGCCTACTTTATCTAATTCATCTTTATATTGATTAATTATCATTAATTCATCTTTTGAAAAATGGAAAGTTAATGGAATCAATAAATTTTGATTTTCATTTACAACATCACCAATTTTTTCTCTGAAATATTCATACTTTATTCTTTCTTGAGCTGCGTGTTGATCAATCATAAACATACCATTTTCATTTTGAGCGATGATGTAAGTGCCATGCACTTGTCCAACAATTTCCATATAAGGTATTCTACGTGTTGGCGAAGCACTCACGCGCCCTTTAATATCTTCTTCACCATTGTCTTGTAAAATGTTATCCGCGGTTGATACTTCGTTATCAGTAGAATCACTACTTGTCGTTTCTAAATCATAAAGCAAATCATTTTGTATTTTCTTATAATCATCATAATCATTTTGTGACTCTTGAATGCCGCTTCGTTCATTATCCGGTTGATTTATATAGGATGTTGAATTGTCTGCACTTGCGTTATTTGCATTATTCACGTTTGGTTCACTTGACTGCTCAACATTTTGCTCAAGGTTATTTTGTTGTTGCCGTTTTTCGAAGTCCATTTTCTGTTGCTCAAATTGGTCTAATACCTTGTTTTTCTTCGTCATTTTATCCATATCATTTTGAGGAATTAAAATACGATCTTTAAATGCTTCACGAATTTTTGTCACAATTAATTCAAAAAGCTGGTCTTCTTTTGATAACCTTACCTCTAGTTTAGTTGGGTGCACATTAACATCTACCAATATCGGATCCATTTCAATGTTGATATAGCATATTGGATAACGACCGACCATTAATAAAGTATGATAGCCCTCTAAAATTGCTTTATTTAATAAGAAGTTTTTAATATATCTGCCATTAATAAAGATAGAAATATAATGCTTATTACTTCTAGAATGTTCTGGCTTTGCAAAATAAGCATCTAAATGATAATCACTTGTATCACCCGTTACATGAACTAGATCTTTTGCAATTTTCATACCATAAATTTCTGCCATGACTTCATTTGTTCTACCTGATCCATTTGTTTTTAATATTGTTTTACCATCAGAAACTAGTGAAATACGGATATCAGGATGACTCATAGCCATACGGTTCACGATATCTGTAATCTTTCCAAGTTCTGTATAGAGACTTTTAATATATTTTAAACGTGCTGGCGTATTATAAAACAATGACTCTACCAAAATATCTGTGCCTCTTTTTGCTTTAGCTGGTTTTCGATTTAAAACTTCCCCATTTTCCACATAAATTTCTTGGCCTTCTTGATTATCTGTACATGTTTTCAATGTCACCTTAGAAACTGAAGAAATACTAGCTAAAGCCTCACCGCGAAATCCTAATGTGCGAATATGGAACAAATCATCATCTGCATCTAATTTACTTGTTGCATGGCGATGGAATACTAAGTCTAAATCATCGATTTCTATACCAGTACCATTGTCAACCACACGTATAGAAGCGACTCCTGATTGTTCAACCTCTATGTTTATTTCTGTCGCTTGAGCATCAATTGCATTTTCTAATAATTCTTTCACAACCGATCCAGGTCTTTCTACTACTTCACCGGCTGCTATTTTATTTGCTAAAGATGTCTGTAATTCTTTTATTTTACCCATTGAATGACCTCACCTCTATTTTAACTGTTTTTGTAATTCACTAAGTTTTACTAGAGCTTCTATCGGTGTCATATTCGATAAATTTAATTGCTTAATTTCAGTCTCTACTTCACTTTGTTCCGCAGGATAATCAAACAAATCAAAAGCTGCTTGTTCAAATTGGTGGCTACTTTGTGCTTGCTTGTCATCGTTATAGCTGTGCTCGTTTTCAGATACAAATGATTTTTCTATCGGCGGTGCTTCCACGCCCGATTTAATAACGTTCATTTGTTCATTTGTCGCTTGTCCATGATTATTATTTTGTTCAAATGCATCTAGAATCACTTGTGCACGTGATATAACTGCTTCTGGTAAATGTGCTAACTTCGCAACTTGGATACCATAACTATCATCGACAGCCCCGTCTTTAACTTTGTGTAAGAAGATAAGCTCACCTTTGTATTCATTTGCTGCAACATGAACATTTTTCAACGAAGGCAACGACTGATCTAATGTTGTTAACTCGTGATAATGTGTAGAGAATAATGTCTTAGCATGAGAAGTATGTGCCACGAATTCAATCATTGCTTGTGCCAATGCTAATCCATCATAAGTAGAGGTTCCCCTACCTATTTCATCAAAAATAATTAAACTATTTTCTGTAGCGTTAGCGAGTGCTTTTTGTGCTTCCAACATCTCAACCATAAATGTACTTTTACCAGAAACTAAATCATCTGCAGCTCCAATTCTTGTAAATATTTGATCAAAAACTGGTAATACAGCTGTTTCACACGGCACATAAGCACCCATTTGTGCCATAATGCTTATGATTGCAACTTGTCTCATATAAGTAGATTTCCCAGACATATTAGGTCCAGTGATTAAATAGATAAACGTATCTTGATCTAAATTACAATCATTTGGCACATAGTCGTTGTGATCCATAACGCGTTCTACAACAGGATGTCTCGAATTTGTTAATTTAAGTGTTTTGTCTTCTCTAAATGCAGGTCTTGCATAATTATATTTTTGTGCTATCTCGGCAAAACTTTGCAAACAATCTAATTCAGAAATAACTTTTGCTTGTTTTTGTAAGCGTTCTGTATATGTCTTTATTTGTTCACGTAATTCAACGAATAATTGATATTCTAATTCAATCGCTTTATCTTCAGCGCCTAATATAATGTCTTCTTTTTCTTTTAATTCATCCGTAATAAACCGTTCTGCATTTGATAAGGTTTGTTTACGATGATAACCATATGCAGAAGGGTCAAAACCTTGCAAGTTGGCTCTTGTAATTTCAATAAAGTATCCAAACACTTTGTTAAAGCTAATCTTCAGTGATTTAATACCAGTGCGTTGACGCTCCTTAGTCTGAAGTTCAGCCAACCAAGATTTACCATTCTTCGATGCTTCTAAATATTCATCTAGCTCCTGATTAAACCCTTTTTTGAATAATCCACCTTCTTTAACAGATATTGGCGGTTCTTCTTTCAAACTATTTTCTAATAATGCTAACAGTTCATCTAAAGGTTCAAGAGCTTTAAATTGCTCAGTAGTTTCTGTATCTAAACGATCTAATAATTGCTTAATATTGGGTATTTCAGAAATTGAATGTTTGAGTTGAATTAGATCTCTAGCATTTACATTACCATAACTCACTCGACCAACTAAGCGCTCGATATCATATACTTGATTAAGATGTTCTCTCAATGTATCTCTCTCTATAAAAAAGTCTATAAATTGCTCAACAGTATCTAGACGTGATTCAATTTGATTTTTGTGGATTAACGGTCTATCAATCCATTGTTTTAATCTTCTTGCACCCATAGGGGTCTTAGTTTCATCCATCAACCATAGCAATGTCCCTTTTTTACTTTTCAGACGAATACTTTCTGTCAATTCTAAATTTCTTTTTGCATAAAAGTCCATTTTCATAAAATCTACTGCTTCATATTTAACAACAGTTTCTATATGAGATAGATCTCGTTTTTGCGTATGAAAAATATAATCAAGTAATAACTGAGTCGCATTGTATAAAGATTGTTCATTACTAGTATTTACTGCATAATGTGCATCTGATATTTCATTCAATACTGTAATCGTTTCAGTTGTTAAACTTATTTGACGTTTTAGTTCTTCATCAATATGCTCATTTACCACGATTTCATTTGGATTAATGGTTGTTATTTCATTTATTAATGTAGCTTGATCGTTAAAGGAAGTTACTTTTAGTTCTCCCGTAGATACATCACAATAACTTAATGCATAACAGTCATTTATTTGTACAAAGCTCAAAATATAATTATTTTGTTTTTCATCTACGCCACCTTGATCCATAACCGTACCTGGCGTAACGATTCTAACAACTTCACGTTTCACCATTCCTTTTGTCTGTCTAGGATCTTCCATTTGCTCACAAATAGCTACTTTATATCCATTATTAATTAATGTTTCAATATAGCCATCTGCTGAGTGGTAAGGTACCCCACACATAGGAATAGGATTTTCTTTTTTAGCATCACGCTTTGTTAATGTAATCTCTAGAACTCTAGAAGCTTCTTTCGCATCTTCAAAAAACATTTCATAAAAGTCGCCTAATCTAAAAAATAATAAACAATCTTGATATTGTGATTTTATTTTTAAATACTGTTGCATCATTGGCGTTTGGTTAGTCATTTAATCTTTCACAATCCTTCTATTAGTTTCTTACTGTTATTTACAATACATTAAATCAGATGGTTGCTCACTTGTTTAACTGATTGCTATTTTTACTTTATAACTAGTTTCTATTCTTATATTATTTCGTACTTTTAAACCATATTTCGATATTTTTATTGTCCATTTAACTCTTAAATTTTAACATAACTTTAGTTTTTACGCTTATGCTTACAAATTAGGATTGATGTAAAATGTTGTCGTTTAACTACTTGATGAATGATATTTATAAAATAAAAAAGATTAAGCTTCATTTGCACATACAATTAATTAATTACAAATCCACATTATAATTAAATCATTGATATGTTAAAAGCAATGAAACTTAACCTTTTCATATTTATAAGAATCGTTTTAAGATGCCTTTTCTTTTCATAACCATTAAAATAACATAACTAATCATTGCACCAATCACACTTGAAGCAATAAAAGCTATCATTAAAGGCTTGACAGCAAAGTTAGCAAAACCTAATACCCAGGCTAATGGTATACACATAATACTACCAATGATGCCTGTACCTATAACTTCACCGATTGCTGCCATAAAAATATGCTTGCGATAAAAGTAAAAACCACTTGCTAATAATACACCTACCATACTTCCAGGAAATGCAAAGAAACTACCGGTACCAAACACCATTCTTAACAGCGAAGAAATAAACGCTTGTGCCAGACCAAACCAAGGCCCCACAAATACCGCACATATCACATTGATTAAATGTTGTATAGGCGCCGCTTTGATAGGCCCAAGTGGTATAACAACAATGCTACTTAACACTACATTTATTGCAATCAATATCGCAGTCAGTGTTAATTTTCTTGTTTTCATATTGCTCATTTCCTTTCTACATATGGATTATGCATTAA
Organism: Staphylococcus sp. GDY8P67P; assembly: GCF_017892545.1. Taxonomy (NCBI): domain Bacteria; kingdom Bacillati; phylum Bacillota; class Bacilli; order Caryophanales; family Staphylococcaceae; genus Staphylococcus; species Staphylococcus sp. GDY8P67P. Next base: position 63,660 of record NZ_JAESLH010000032.1, on the reverse strand, counting down.
TCTTTATCTTGTTGAATTTCATTTAAACGGTTTGACATCGTACTAATCATCATTTGCAATAAGTCATTTGCCTGTGCTTGTGATTCTCTAAATTCTTCAACAATAGGTATAATATTGAGGTTTTGCTCGATATCTTGAATTTTATCTTCAGACTGACGCAGTGCCTGCTGTTTACCATAATTTTGTAAATTAACAGACTGTTTCTGCGTTTTTTTCAAGTCTTTCATACGTGTTTCAATATTTTTATTTTGATGAATTTGCTGTTCAATCGCTTGATATTCTTTAACAGTGTCTAATGATTGAATACGTTGACTGAGTTTATCTGCCTCTGCCAATATTTCATCTTTTTCATACATTATTGTGTCACCACTGCTTTTTCACTAACGCCTAAAAACGTACCATTCAATGAAAACTGTTTAGCTTCATCAACTTTTACATCAACAATCTTTCCAATCATTTCTTTAGGTGCTTTAAAATTAACTAGTTTATTTTTATTCGTATAACCTGCAAGTACAGTATCATCTTTCTTACTAGCACCTTCACAAATAACTTGTACTGTTTGGCCTTCATATTGTGCCATAGCTTGTTCAGAATAATAGGCTACTTTTTTATTTAACTGTTGTAATCTTGCCTTTTTTTCCTCTAATGGTACATTATCTTTCATTTTAGCTGCTGGCGTGCCATCTCTTTGAGAATAAATATACGTATATGCATGTTCAAATGCTACTTCATCATATAAAGTCAATGTTTCTTCAAATTGTTCTGCAGTTTCATTTGGATAGCCTACGATAATATCTGTTGTTAAAGCAACATCAGGTATTTTTGACTTAATACGATTGACTAAATCTAGATAGCTTTCTCTCGTATATTTACGTCCCATAATTTTAAGAACAGCATTATTTCCTGATTGTACGGGCAAATGCACATGTGGAACGATGTTTCCACCGTTAGCAATCACTTCTATCATACGATCGGTGAAATCCCATGGGTGACTCGTAGTGAAACGTACTCTAGGAATATCTATTTTCGAAATATCTTCTAGCAAGTCGCCAAGTCCATATTCTAATCCATCAATATCCTTACCGTATGAATTAACATTTTGACCTAATAGTGTAACTTCTTGATATCCTTGACGAGCTAAATCTCTAACTTCGTCTATAATATCTTGTGGTCTTCTACTACGCTCTTTACCTCGTGTAAATGGCACAATACAGTATGTACAGAATTTGTCACAGCCATACATGATATTAACCCATGCTTTTATATTACCTTTTCTGACTTTAGGTAAATTTTCAATTACATCGCCTTCTTTAGACCAAACTTCTACCACCATTGCTTTTGAGAGATAAGCTTCTTCGAGTATTTCAGGCAGTCTGTGTATATTATGCGTACCAAAAATCATATCCACATTTTGATATGATTTTAATATTTTATTCACGACTGATTCTTCTTGAGACATACAACCGCAAACACCAATAACTGTTTCAGGTTTTTCTTTTTTCAAGTGTTTTAAATTGCCAATCTCGCTAAACACTTTATTCTCTGCATTTTCACGAATTGCACAAGTGTTAATTAAAATAACATCCGCTTCATCGATTTCTTCTGTTGGCTGATAACCTAAAGCACTTAAAATACCTGCCATTACTTCTGTATCATGTGCATTCATTTGGCAACCATATGTTTTTATTAAAAATGTTTTACCTTTACCCATACCACGATATTTTTCATCGATTTGAAAATCACGGTTATAATGTACTTCTTCTTTACCACGTTTACGTGCTTCTTTTAAACTTGGTGGTTGGTATACATGCTCAAAATACTTACTATAATCTTTTGTCTTCTTATCGCGCTCGGCCAAAACATCTATAGAAGTTTTCTTTCTTTGTTCTTCATTCACGCTAACAAAACCCTTTCTATATCATAAAAACTATGAACAAACGCATTAAAATAGATCTTATCTCGCTGTTTTACAATCGAGTCGTTCAAAGTTCTATAACTTTATCTATAATCATTATTTCATTATATTAAATTTAGCAATAAAGTGCAAAAGTCATCTACAATAATGAATGTTGATTTCAAAAGTACATTTTACAATAAAAACCATCTTGATTAAATATACTTTGTCCAATAACAAACTTTTTTAATAAAATAATGATACAAAAATAAGGCACTTACGTATCATTTAATAACATTTATTAAATAAACGATGTACCTTATAGTTATGACTTTAATTTCAATTTTACACTATCATAATGCAATACCTTACAAGAAAACTACTTAGATTTCATCATATTTTCCAGTTAATGTTTCAATCGTTATACCTTCTGGAACATGATAAAATTTCACTTGACTGATAGTACTTGGTATTTCTAGTTCTACCATTCGCTCATTTAACTTTTGGATTAATATTAAACATTCATTCATCTCACCTTGTACAGTTGTTTCTAAAGGTCCAACGCGATATTCCAAACCAGAATCATCGATCACTTGAATTGCTTCATCTACGTAAGGTATAACATCTTCACCATTAGCAGTTTTAGGAATAATTTGTACACTCATTAAAGTATCATTCATACTTGTTCAACCCCTTAAATTTTACTTACCTTCAGTTTACCAAAACATTAACTTAAGGTATAGAAATCGAAAGCTTTGTTTATTTATTGATAGGTTTCGTTTATAAGTGACATCATCATATTTTTAGCAACGTTACCACCATTTGAAGCCGCATCGATTAATTGGCTAGGAAAATTGTCCTTAGTCTCTCCAGTTACATATAATCCATTAATATTTGTTTCTCCATATGGTGATGATTTGATTTTGCCCTGTTCATCACGTTCTAACAATATATTATTTAGAAAATTGAATTCGGTATCCCACCCCATTTGTGTAAATGCACCTTCTATTTTTATGACATTACCATCTTCTAATTCGACTCCTTTTAATTGTCCCTGCTCTCCTAATAGTTTTTTGATCGTTGTTGAACAGACCTCAATATGATGTTGTTCTAAAAATTTAATTGCCTCTGGCTCTAACGTTTCAATACCATTAGTAAATACAGTGATTTTTTTCGAAAAATTTCTCAATAATTTAACAATGTGTATTACATCTTTATCAGAGTAAAATACGCCTAATTGAGTATGTTTCATTTCAAAGCCATCACACCAAGGACAATAAAATACCGTTTTACCGTAAAAGGATTCAATATTATTTATTTTAGGTAAATGTTCTCTAACACCTGTAGCAACAAGTATTTGCTTGGCTGTATAGGATTTTGATGCTGTTGATACTTTAAATCCGGATTCAATTTGTATAATATCTACGACCCTTGCATTCACTATGGATACATCTTTGTATTTGGAGACATCTTCTATAGCTTGTTGTTTAAATTTTTGTGGCGAAATACCATCTTGCGTTAAATAACCATGTGATAATTGAGTAACTTTATTTCGTGGTTTATCTTCATCAATGACTAATGTATGCATCATTCCTCTACCAAAATTCAATGCAGCGCTCATACCTGCTGGGCCACCGCCTATGACAATTACTTCATATTCCATCATTCCACTCCTTTTAATTACACGTCTATTAAAGACTTTTAATATCTATAATAGTTTTAAAAAAGTGTATAGAAATAGTTTATGCTTTGCTATTTCTATACTATAAAATTATTTAACTACAGGTTTTAGCAGACTCGATAGTTTCTTTTGCTTCAAAGTTGTTACCAAAGTTGTTTCAGCATCTTCCATTATAGCTTTGATAGGACAGCCTTCATCATGATTAAAAGTGTCTTCTAATAAACTTTGCTCCCCATCTATCGTAACAATGACTTCATAGATAGATACTGAATCCCATCCATTCTTTAATTGATATCCGCCTTTAGCACCACTACTAGCAGAAATGATATTACGCTTAACTAAACGTGTCATTACTTTTGATAAATAAGTTGTAGAAACACCTAAAACTGATGCTAAGTCTTGTACAGGAATCTTTTTTTGATCACCTTGATTATTAATCATAAATAACAGTGCATGTAAAGCATAATCAGTCGCTTTTGAAAATTTCATAAATTTATCATCTTCCTATTATAGATATAATAAATCTATAATAACTTATTTGCTTTTCTTTTTCAATATTACACTAAATTTTTAGTAGCATTAATAATTGCATCTGCAAAATCATACATAAACTGAGCCCAGTTACTACTGTTCTCTCTACTTTTTTTATTATAACGTTCATTTTCAAACAATTTCTTTCTTATTCCTGAGGTTAACTCGAGTTGGACACCTTTCTCAGTTTTACAGCAATTTACAATATTGTCATCATGCGCACCAGACATATGTGACGGGGCTTGTCTGACAATTATCCCTAATTTTTCAAATTCTGCCGTCATCTCATCCATTAATTGCTCATCCTTACCACCCATATAAACAATTTCATCTTCACCTTTACAACCATGTATCGCGATGGCATATTGATTATTTGCAATCATTTTCATTAATTTAGGTTCATCATAATGTCTGGACGTCACATGTAATTCTGCATTACCTTTTGTTCTAATTGCTTTAAACGTAAAGTAGTCAAAACCACCTTTTTCAGCTGTTACTTCCGCCAATTCGGTAGTAGCAGGTTCTATAGCTCCGCCATGAATTGCAGTTATGATAACATTGCTATTTCGGTCAATTGAATTAATAATCCAATCCGTATTTTCCTCCGTTAGCTGCATTAATTCCGTCATAGATTTAAATCGATCAGCCATTGATTATCCCCCTCTATTTTATATGTACACTTTTTGTATACCACATTTTAGCGTCCATTATTTTAAATCACTGTTAAGTTTTTGATAATTTATTAACTCAATATTTACAGTTAACTATTACTGATTATTGATTGCTTTAATCATTGCTTTTGAAAACGCTTCTAAATACGTTGACCAGTTCGAACGATTTTCTCGGTCATTTAAATTAAATTTTTTATTAACAAAACAATGCTTCCTAAAGTTAACAGTCAATTCTAACTGTACCCCCATACCTTTTTGACCACAATTCACAAAGTTATCCTGTTGTTTACCAGAAATATGAGAAGGTGCATCCTTTGTAACGATTCCTGTTTCATTTAACGTTTGTTTTATCTGCGTAATTAGTGCTTTATCTCTACCACCGATATACACTTCATTTTTCTTACCCATGCAACCATGTATAGATATAACTTGAGCATGTTCAGTCACAATCTTTTGTAATTTTGGCTCATCAAAATGAATTGAAGTTACATGAAGTTCATTGTTTTTATTTTTTCTTACACCTTTAAAACTATAAAAACTATAATTACCTGTTTCACTTAAATGTTGTGCAACTTCAGTAGTTCCTCTTTCTATAGCACCGCCATGGACAGCAGTAATAAGTACTGGTGAATCTCTTTCACACGTTTGAATTTCCCAATCTTTATCTTCATTTGTGTAAGTTAATAATTCCGTCATTGTTTCAAAGTAATCAACCATATCTCTCTAACCTTCCATTTTTCGTATATAAATATAAAACTAGCTGATTCACAAATATACAACAATGATTTTTTCTATGAAAATCATCTTTTGTGATCAGCTAGTTATTTTACGCTATTGATTCTTATTTAAGTAGATAAACGCTTATACAAACTGCTTTGTTAAGTCTTTAAATTGTTGTTCATCAAGGTGAATATCTTTTTTGGCTAATGCTGTACCTTCTATTTCTTCAATTTGAGATTCATAAGAAGGTGTTTCCGTGTCTTGATATACAATACCTTTAAGTAATGAATTATACTCTAAAACCTTTTGAGTAGCTTTTTGTTTGTCGGTCGCATCAAAATCTTCAATTTCATCAATACTTGTAAGATTTTCTTTAAACCAATCATAAGTGTTGACTTTATTATATGTTACACATGGAGAGAATACGTTAACGAATGAAAAACCGTCATGGTTAATTGCATCTTCCAACATTTTAGTTAATACTTTAATATCACTAGAAAAACCTTGTGCAACAAATGTAGCACCTGAAGACAACGCAAGTTCTAATGGCGCAACATTTTTCTCAATATTACCTTTAGGCGTAGATTTAGTCACAAACCCTTGTGCTGATGAAGGTGATGTTTGTCCTTTAGTTAAACCATAGATTTGATTATCCATCACTATATATGTCATGTTCATATTTCTACGCAACGCATGGATCGTATGTCCCATACCAATCGCATACCCATCACCATCACCACCAGAGGCAATTACGGTCAAGTCTTTATTAGCCATTTTCACGCCTTGTGCTAATGGTAATGAACGACCATGGATCCCATGTACACCGTATGAATTAACATAACCTGATAAGCGGCCTGAACACCCGATACCTGTTATAATTGCAACTTCTTCAGGTTCTAGCCCAACATTTGCAGCTGCTTTTTGAATAGCTGCTTGAACAGAGAAATCTCCACAACCTGGGCACCAATTGGGCTTCACATTATTTCTAAAATCTTTAAATGTTGCCACTTATACCAACTCCTTTAATTTTTTGGCAATTTCTAATCCTTTGGCTTCTATTTCATTTGGTAAGAATGGCGTACCATCATATTTCGTTTGATTAATTAATTTATCTCCAACGTTCACATTCATTTTTAATATATTGGAAAGTTGTCCTTGATAGTTATGTTCCACAACGACAACTTTTGAAGCTTTATCAACCGCTTCTTGTATCGTTTTGCTTGGGAAAGGATGTAGTTGTCTGATTTGTAAATGATTAACCTTCAATCCTTGTTGCTCTAACCTTTCTTTACCTTCTTGAATCGCACCTTTAGTAGAGATGAAACCTAAATAAAGTATGTCTGCTTCATCATGGACTGCATTATTTTCTACAGGTTGATTGATCAATAGATGTTCTGTTTTTCGCATCCGTTTATCCATTTGCTGTTGTCTGTTATCAGCTGCTTCACTTGTCTTACCTTCTTCATTATGTTCCACACCTGTGACATGATGGATGCCCCCTTTAACTCCAGGGATTGGTCTTGGAGAGACCCCACTTTCAGTCAACGCATATCGTTTGAAGTATGTTTTATCATCTTCATCTCTTTCTATATCCGATTGAATCGTTTCTCCTCGGTTTATTTCAATTTTATTATAATCTAATGATTCTACAGTTTGTTTACCTAATGACAATTGTAAATCACTTAAAATAATGACCGGGCATTGATACATTTCAGCAAGATTGAAAGCTTCTATCGTAAGGTAAAATGCATCTTCAGCATCTGTTGGTGCTACAACTATTTTAGGTATATCGCCATGCGTACCGTAGATCATTTGCATAAGGTCTGATTGTTCTTGCTTGGTAGGCAATCCAGTGGATGGACCGCCGCGTTGTGTATTAATTACAACAAATGGCGTTTCCGTCATACCAGAAAGGCCAATTGCTTCCATCATGAGTGAAAGACCAGGTCCAGCGCTCGCTGTAAATGCACGTACACCAGCATAGTTAGAGCCTATTGCCATATTTGCCGCAGCGATTTCATCTTCAGTTTGTACAACAGTACCCCCAACTTTGGGTAAATTTTCAATCATATATTCCATGATTTCAGATGCTGGTGTAATAGGATAAGCTGCCATAAATCGAGAACCAGCTGACAACGCACCTAGACCTATCGCATCATTGCCAATCATATATAGATGTGGTGTACCTTCTGTTTTTTCTAAAACAAAATCACCATCAATATGACTTAATTGTTCGTTCATTAAACGGTAACCTTCATTCAATGCTTCAATATTCATTTCTACAACTTTATCACCTTTTTTAGTAAACATATTGGTGATAAGTGTCTCAAAATCTGAAATGTCTAAGTTCATTACTGCACATGTCGCTCCAACAGCGACCATATTTTTCATTAAAGTAGTGCCTAATTCTTTCGCAGTGGCAGTAAAAGGTAGCGCAACCAATTGTGCGTCACAATGTTCAGGTTTTTCTGGTTTAGCTTTACTATCAGCAATAATCACACTGTCTTTACGCATCTCATGATGGTTCACTTCAATTGTTTCTTGATCAAATGCGATTAATATATCTAAATCATCACTAATTGCATGTACTGGTGATGTTGATACTCTAATTTTATTATTTGTATGACCGCCTTTGATTCTACTTGAAAAATGACGATACCCATATAAGTAGTATCCTTTACGGTTCATAGCAGTGGCAAAGATTTCACCTGTTGATTCGATACCTTCCCCTTGTTGTCCGCCCACTTTCCATGATACTTGAGATTTCATATCATCTAGCCTCCTAGTGGTTATAATAATTCATATTTCATCATACCAAAACAAACCACGCTTTTACTATGAAAAGAGCGGTTTATTTTAAAATTCATACTAATGGACGATTATTTAAAAGGATGGTCATCATTGATAAGAATACGTTCGATACGTTTTGTTTTACCATCTTTATTTAAATCTATAATCACACCTGATAATACACTACGACCTTCGTCAGGAACAACATGTCTTTGTGGTAAGCTTGTGATAAAACGCGTAATCACCTCTTCACGATTAATACCAAGAATACCATCATAGTATCCTGTCATACCTACATCTGTAATATATCCTGTGCCTCCAGGTAATATTCTTTCATCTGAAGTTTGGATATGTGTATGCGTGCCGACAACAGCACTAACTCTATTATCTAAATACCATCCCATTGCATTTTTTTCTGAAGTCGTCTCAGCATGAAAGTCAACAAAGATATAATCTGTTTCTTTTTTTGCTTCAGTTACTAACGCATCAGCTTTTTTAAATGGATCATCAATATCTTGCATAAATGCTCGTCCCTGTAAATTAATGATAGCCAATTTGATTTCGTTAATTTGAATGTAGCGCATACCAACACCAGGTGCTTCATCTGGAAAATTGGCAGGGCGAACCATGCGATTGGCATTTTCTATAAAATCATAAATTTGTCGTTGACCATATGTATGATTACCCATTGTCATAAAATCAACGCCTTCTCTTAATAAAGATTTGTATATTTTTTCAGTCAAACCTTTACCATGTGCTGCATTTTCTGCATTTACGATTGTAACCGTAGGTTTATAAGTTTGTTTCAACTTGGGCAAATAGTTTGAAATAGCTTCTCTACCTATTTTACCAACAATATCCCCAATAAATAAAATTCTCATTTACGTGTCATCCTCTCTTACTGTTAGTTTAATTGAAATTAGCGATGATGAAAAGGCTCTTTAATAAATATTCATAAACATTACTTTGTTTTAAATTTATGATTGGTGGTAATATTTATATTATAGTTATGTATCATTTCAAAAAAATAGGAGTTGTATGTAAGATATGTCAATTAATATTGATCCACAACATTTTGCTGATTTAGTTGTTTCTGCAAACCCTTCAAATAGTGACAATCCGGAGGAGATTGCTAAAGATAGCTTGGAGTTATATATCAATGCTTATAGACTTGCTGAAAGATATGCCAATATCTCCACGAATTGTTATGACACTGCCGAAGTAATTAAAGAATTAAGTAAAGTAGATTTAGAATTAAAATAACTTAACGTAATTCACAGTAATAAAAGAGACTGAAGTATAGTGTTTAGTTTCAAAACAAAGGAGTCTGGGGAACATTATTGTTCATCCTAGACTCCTTTATTTTTTCCAGATTTCTAACCTAGTCTTTTGAATTAAAGCATGTACGAGTGTGATTGTGTTGTACATGTCAAGAGATTCTAGAGATATAGTTTACATAATCCGAGCCTGCAATGGCTCTCACAAATCATTCTATCCAATCCAAGTGTCAGCTGTTACAAGTAAAATATGTTAAATCGAAAAAGGATGAAGTTAACCACAATGTATTTTTACTTTAACTATACTTCTTAATAATATCGGTTTTACAAACTAAAAATAACTGCTAGTAAAATTTTACATCTCTACTAGCAGTTATTCCGTAACTTAATTAAGTTCTTATTTATTATTTTGCGTATTCAATTGCTCTAGTCTCACGAACAACTGTCACTTTTATATGGCCAGGATATTGAAGTTCATCTTCAATCTGACTCTTAATATCTCTTGCTAAGCGGTGTGACTTTAAGTCGTCGATAGTTTCTGGTGATACGATAACTCGAATTTCTCTACCAGCTTGGATTGCAAATGCTTTTTCAACACCATCATAACTTTCTGAGAGTGTTTCTAGTCTTTCTAACCTTCTAATATAATTTTCTAGGGTCTCTTTACGAGCACCTGGTCTTGCAGCTGATAGTGCATCTGCTGCTGCAACTAATATAGAAATAATAGAAGTTGGTTCTACATCACCGTGATGTGAATGTATAGCATTTAATACTGTTTCACTTTCAGCGTATTTTTTAGCTAATTCTACACCAATTTCAACGTGACTGCCTTCAACTTCATGGTCGATAGCTTTACCAACATCATGAAGTAGTCCAGCACGTTTGGCTAATGTAACATCTTCTCCTAATTCAGCCGCTAACATGCCGCTTAAATGGGCAACCTCTATAGAATGTTTTAACACATTTTGACCATAGCTAGTACGATATTGTAAACGACCTAGAATTTTAACTAAATCTGGATGCATATTATGCACATTAATTTCAAATGTTGCTTGTTCACCAGCATCTCTTATAATATCGTCAACTTCTTTTCGAGCTTTTTCAACCATATCTTCAATTCTTCCAGGATGGATACGTCCATCTGAAACAAGATTTACTAATGCAGTTCTTGCAATTTCGCGTCTAATTGGGTCAAAACCTGATAGAATAACTGCTTCTGGTGTATCATCTATAATTAAATCAATACCAGTTAACGTTTCTAACGTTCTTATATTTCTACCTTCTCTACCAATAATTCGACCTTTCATTTCGTCATTTGGTAAATTAACAACTGATACTGTAGATTCTGAAGTATGCTCTGCAGCTAACCGTTGTACAGTAGTTGCTAATAATTCTTTTGCATTTTTATCGACTGCTTCTTTTGCTTCTTTCTCTTTTTCCTTAACAAGTATTGCAATATCATGTGACAATTCTTCCTCGACTCTTTGAAGTTGTTCGTTAGCAGCTTCTTCTTGAGTGAGACCAGAGATGCGTTCTAATTCTTGTTCATGCTTATTTATTAATGACTGAACACTACTCTCTTTTGCATCTACTTGTTGTTGTCGTTCTTCAAGTTTAGACTCTTTTTGCTCTAAAATCTCATCCTTTTTATCTAAAAGATCAGATTTTCGCTCTAAGTTTTCTTCTTTTTGAAGAAGTCGTGCTTCTTGCCTTTGAAGATCACCGCGTCTTTCACGAAGTTCATTTTCACTTTGCTCTTTTAAGATTTGATTCTCTTCTTTAGCTTCAAGGAGCTTTTCCTTCTTAATATTCTCTGCTTCTTTATTACCATGTTCGATAATATCTTCTGCAGTTTGTCTTGCTTGTAATTGCTTTTGATGCAATATATTTCGGGCAATAATATACCCTACAACAACTCCGAGAATAATACCTAGCAAAATGAGTAGGAGGTTTAATAAATTCACACAAACACCCCCTTTTTCTAGGATTTTGCTCTGTATATCAAATTCAATATGATTATATGAAGTTATATAAGAATCATACAATGTAATTGTACGGTTTCAAACTAAGAAGTGTCAAGGTGTGCAACTACATTAATTAAATATTTGAATAGCTTCTTTTACATTAAAATAGTTACAGTTACTGCTATTGCTTATTTCTTGTTGTTTTTTCATCATAAAAAATTTTTATTTAATAATTTTGAACCTATATGCAATCACAAAAAAATAAGTATGTATTTATAAATACATACTTATTTTATAAGGAAAACTATTATATTTTAATTTAAATTATAAGTTACTCATCTTTTTCATCAAAAAGTGTAGCTGGTGCATCTTCTTCCTCTTTTTCATCTACGTCACCATCAAAAATACCAAGTTTTTCTCGCAATTTCTGATCGATTTCTTGTTTAACTTTTGGATTTTCTTTTAAATATAATTTAACGTTTTCTTTACCTTGACCCATACGCTCACCATTATATGAATACCAAGCACCCGATTTATTAACGATTTCATTTTCTACACCAAGGTCTATGAGCTCTCCTTCTTTAGAGATACCTTTTCCGTACATCATATCAACTTCAGCCACTCTAAATGGAGGTGCTACTTTGTTTTTTACCACTTTGATTTTTGTTCTGTTACCAACAATTTCTTGACCTTGTTTCAACTGTTCAGCACGACGAACTTCTAAACGTACAGAACTATAGAATTTTAATGCACGTCCACCTGGTGTCGTTTCAGGATTACCAAACATAACGCCAACTTTTTCACGAATTTGGTTTATAAATACAGCAGTTGTATTTGATTTAGAAATAGCACCAGACAATTTACGTAATGCTTGTGACATTAAACGTGCTTGTAAACCGACATGTGTATCGCCCATTTCGCCTTCAATTTCAGCCTTCGGTGTTAACGCAGCTACTGAGTCGACAACGACGATATCAACCGCACCACTTCTAACAAATGCTTCAGCGATTTCTAAACCTTGCTCACCATGATCTGGTTGAGATAAGTATAAGTTTTGAATATCAACACCTAATGCTTCTGCATAAACAGGGTCTAAAGCATGTTCAGCATCAATAAATGCAGCGATACCACCATTTTTTTGTACCTCGGCTATGGCATGTAATGCAACTGTTGTTTTACCAGAACTTTCTGGCCCATATATTTCTATGATTCTACCTTTAGGGTAACCACCAACTCCTAATGCGTTATCTAGTGTTACCGAACCACTTGATACACTAGAAACTTTACGTGCTTCATTATCACCAAGTTTCATTACTGCACCTTTACCAAATGATTTTTCCATATTTTTAATTACTGTATCTAAAGCTTTTTGACGATCATTATCCAAAACACTGGACCTCCTAAATGAGATTTATCTCTGAAAAATATCTTAACCATACTATACATTGATTTAAAGTATTCTGCAAGCATTTTGCGAATATTTGTTCGCTACTAATAGAACAATTCTTCACAAAAAGGGAACGTACGTACTAATCATTGTTTGTTTTGAATTATTAATTTTTTTCTCTAAAGTAGTTTAATAATCTAATCAATGAATAGTTTTGTGATCTTTTTTTTATTAAATTTCTATTCTTCGTCATTTTAAATGATTTAATGGTTAGGTATTCGTTTTCTAAAATACCTAAGTATACTGTACCATTTTCATGTAATAATGAAATACCAATTTCAGCATTATACAAATCTTTGACGATACGGCATGAAATTAGTAATTGATGCTCCATATCCTCTTTAGAATTTATAAACTGTTGGTGATGGGGTAACATACCAAATAGCTTATTTGAATAATCATGATCTTTCATTCTAGAATATAATTCGCCATCTGTTACACCATCATAGATTGCAAATGATTGTTTCATATGTGCTAAAAAGGATGATTCGATGGAATTATCATCTGACCCGTAATAATATTTACCTATACGTGACAGGATTTCTTTTTTTACTGGTGCTATTAGTGCTTCACACTCTTGTTTAGAGTTACCATTCGCCGTCAGTCTTATATTAACTTCATGCGTACCAGCTAATGGTGCAATAGTAGGATTTGTTTGATTATCTATCAAATCAATTAAAATAGTTTCAACTTTAGATTCACCTATCCCTGCAAAACGCAATAATTCTGAAAAAATAATACCTTCTCCAGTTAAAAAATATGGTAATAAGCCATCTTTTGCCATCGGTTGCATTTCTTTAGGTGGACCAGGCAATAGAGCGATGTGTTTATCGTTATATTCAATCAGCATACCTGGTGCCATACCTACTTTATTTTCTAAAACTGTTGCGCCTTCAATGACTAGTGCTTGTTGTTTATTGTTCGGAGTCATTTCAACATTTTGATCTTTAAAATAATGCTCAATATACATCAATGACTTTTCATCCGTTACTAAATTGCGATCTAATATTTGAGCTACCGTATGCTTTGTTAAATCATCTTTAGTAGGTCCTAATCCACCAGTAAGAATAACAGCATCATATTGTTCCAATGATGAATGTATTGCTCTTTCAAGTCTATTAGGATTATCTCCTACTACAGTGTGTTCTACAACACTATGTCCTATATCATTAAATAATTTTGATAGATATTGACCATTGGTATTTGCAATTTGACCCAGCAATAATTCAGATCCAACTGCTATAATTGATATATTCACACTTTCCCCTCCTTGTCCGAAAGAAAAATTTCGCTATTTAATTGGTTAAACTTATTATTTATATTATAAATCCAATTCTATTTAAAAACTAAAATTTCGTTTGAAGATTATTCTGTCTTAATGAATAACGATTCTGTATCAAGATATACTGTTTTAACAAAAAAACTGGAAAGGTGCTTAAAAACACTTTCCAGTTGAATTCATGTTTGTCAGAACCAAACTCATATTATTTAGCCTTAAATACATCTCTACCTTTATAAAAGTATTCAATACCAGATAGAATCGTAAAGAATACCCCTATGTATAATAGCACCTGACCTATTGGAAAACCAATCCATGTAGCTAATGGGTCGCCTAGTAAAATCCATACTAACGCAATCATCGTAACCGCCGTTTTAATTTTACCTAATTGGCCTGCTGCGCTTACAAAACCTTGTTCGATTTGTAATAAACGTAACCCTGTAACCGCAAATTCACGTGCAATAATAATGATCGCAACCCATGAGTTTGTTAACCCAATTTCAACAAGAGCAATCAAAGCACTTGAAACGAGTAATTTATCTGCTAATGGGTCTAAAAATTTACCCATATTTGTAACAAGCTGCCATTTTCTTGCTAAGTAACCATCTGCAAAGTCACTTAACGAAGCAACAATAAAGATAATACCACTAATCAATAATTCAATTCTAATTTCATATCCACCAATAAAAGTTACATTACCAAAACCAAAATCTACTAAAGCGAATAATAGAAATACTGGAATTAATATAACTCTAAAGACAGTTATCCAATTCGGAATATTCATTTCAAATCCTCATTTCTATATATATAACTTACAACAAAACTACAATAACATTTTTTATAAAAATAATACCGCTAATATCCACAGTATGGCAGTGATAATAATCACTAGACTTATTACTACTGCTAACTGCAGAGGTTCTTTGTTTTTACTACGATAAGTAGGTTGATGATCTGAAGAAAAAGCATCAATCGTTTCTTTCAAATTGTTATCATGATTAGGAATTTCATCTCTATGTGCATGAATAAGCTGTTCAGCATCAATATTTACAGCCTTTGCATATTTGCGAATAAAACCTTCTACATAATCTGCATTTTTAAGGGACTCAAAATCATTATTTTCAATGAGTGTTAAAGCTTGGCGTTTGATTTCTGTTCGGTTTTCTAATTCTGTTAATGTCATACCTAATCTTTCGCGACGTCCTTTTAAAGTTTGACCAACTAAACTCACGATGTTAGTCCTCCTCATCCATTATCTTTTACTATTCAAAAAATCCAAAACCACCACCGAAAACATCGTCACCGAAATCAAGATTATTTTTACTTTTTACGGTATGTTTTTTCATTTCTTCATAATGGATTTCTTGATTTTTATTTTCTCTTAGCTCAATGATATAATCAAAATCACTCATCTCATAATCACTAGTTTCCACAAATAAATCTGGATGTTCTACAACTTTAATCGCTGGTAAGCTCATAACTTCTTTCACTAATTCTTGATGTTTTTGGTTAGATTCTCTGGCTGTAACCGCACCATCAATAATATAGACATGATCAGAATCATACTCACCTTTGATGAGCGAACTACGAACAGTTTGTTTAATTAGCGTAGAACTAATAAATAGCCAACGCTTATGGGCACAGACACTACCAGCAACAATCGATTCAGTTTTACCTACTCTAGGCATACCTCTAATACCGATTAATTTATGCCCTTTTTCTTTAAATAATTCGGCCATAAAATCTACTAATAAACCTAAATCTTCTCTTTCAAAACGAAATGTTTTTTTATCAGCAGCATCTTGTTCTATGTATCTACCATGTCGTACAGCCAATCGATCTCGTAATTCTGGTTTACGCAATTTAGTAATAGAGATGTCATCAATTTCACTAACGATATTTTCAAATCTACTAACTTTTTCAAGGTTATCCGATTTAATTAATAGACCTCTTCTGCCTTCGTCAATGCCATTTATTGTAACAATACTAATACCCATCATACCTAATAAACTGGAAACGTCACCTAATAATCCAGCTCTGTTCATTGTAATTTCATATTCTAAATACCATTCTTTTTTTGTAGCAACTGTCATGGCATATACACCCCTTAGTTTATAAATCGCAACAATGCGCTTTGACTAAAATCTATCACATTTTCAGTTATTTATTTAATGAAAAAAGCATAGTACCACATAAATAATTTAAAAAGTAATGTAATGAATGATATTGATATTATATCATTGAATGATTCACAGGTGGTTTATTTTTTCTATTATATCAAAAATTATAAATACCAAGCACCATTCACTTTTTGTATTGTACCAGTGACACTTTTGGCTAATGGATTACAAAGATAACTACAAGTATGGGCAACTTCTTCTGGTTCAATAAATCTTTGTTGTGGTAAATCTTGAGATAAAGTTTCAAGATCATTTTCTCCCCAAGCTTTTAACATATTACCACTTACAAAACCAGGTGCGATCGCGTTCACAGTGACTGAAGTCAATGATAATTCTTGACTCAGTGCTTTTACGAAGCCAATTTGAGCTGACTTCATTGCCGAGTAGACTGTTTCCATACTCGCACCTGTTTCTCCCCATATTGATGAAATAACTATAATCCGCCCATTTTGACTTTGTCGTAACTGATCTACAAAATATCTACACATTCTAATGAATTGGCGCACGTGAATTTGATAATGCTCATCAATCATTGCATCCGTCATATCTTGCAACTGACCATACAATGCAGTGCCACTCGCATAAATAAGACAATCTAAATTTTTTATAAAATGAAAATATTGGTTAAAATCATCTACATTGCGCAAATCACATTGTACCAATTGCACTGAACTATGGTTGAACTGAAACTTTAATTTATTGATATCTGTATTATTATAATGAACGATGACTTCATACCCATCAGATAATAAGCGATTAACGATTGCAGAACCAATTGACCCTGAGCCACCTATAACTAAAGCTTTCATTGTTTATTTCATCTCCAAACGACTATCTACAATTTGGGATAAATTCAAACTCGATTGTGCCGTTTCATTTACGCTTTCCAATGTAATACTTTCAACAATATCTAATAGATCAAATAAACTTACACCTTCAAAATAAAGTTTTGTATATTGGTTCGCAATATATTCAGGCGAATTCAAACCAGATATAAACTCACCAATAAATTGCTTTTTCAATAAATTAAATGCTTCTGTATCAGTTAAATTGCCCTGTTTTGCTTCGAGTTCATCCAACAATAATTTTTTTAACTTATCTGGTTGTTGAGTCGCACTGGTAATCATGGAAAAACTATATGTAGGCTCTAATACAAATTGATACCCAAATGTTTCATCTATCAACTCTTCATTAAGTAACATTTGATAAAAGTCAGTTTCTTCACCAAATAGTAATTCAAAAAACAAAGTCATTTCTAAATCTTTTTTTACCAATAATCTATCTGGTACATCAGTTAATGGCATATTTTTAAAGCCAAGCATAATTCGAGGTGATTGCAATTTCATCTTTTCAGTGACTACTTTTTCTTTTACACTATCCTGTTCTTTTAAAGAATCCCTAACTATTCGAGGTTGATTCGTTTTATCTCTTTGATTTTCATGGTCAGCAACAACATTGTAAATATGGTCTACATCTACATCTCCAACAACAAATAAAACCATATTAGAAGGATGATAGAATGTTTCATAGCATAGGTATAAATCTTCTTTAGTTATTTCATAAATACTTTCTACACTACCAGCTATATCTACACGAATTGGATGTGATTCATACATAGCTCTTAATGTATTAAACATTAATTTATATCCAGGTTGCTCTTGATACATTTTTATTTCTTCAGCAATAATACCTTTTTCTTTATCTACAGATGCTTCGGTAAAGTATGGTGTTTCAACCATGGTTAACAAGCGTTTTATATTGCTTTCAATATTATCTGTTGCACTAAACAAATAACTTGTTCGGTCAAAACTAGTAAAGGCATTTACTTGTGCATTATCTTCTGCAAATGCAGTAAACAAGTCTTCTTCCTCATTTTCAAATAGTTTATGTTCTAAAAAGTGCGCTACACCATCTGGTACAGTAACAAAATCTTCACTGCCATGTGGTTTAAATTTACGGTCTAAGGAACCAAATTGAGTTGTATATGTAACAAATGTTTTCTGAAAGCCAGTTTTAGGTATAACAAATAATTTCAATCCATTGTTTAACTCAGCTTCAAATACATTTTCATCTATTTGCTTATAGTATGTGCTATGCATTAATAATTACCCCCTTTCGTTAAAACATAGATTGTATTGAGTTCTATATTTTTTGCTAAATCTATGATTTCAGCATGATCCACATCTTGAATGTGTTTAATGTACGCTTCCTCTGATATATCATGTTCTAATAGAATATTATTATTTAATATCTCTATGATACGTTTAGGACGGTCATATGACTCTTGACGCTGTGAAATAATAATCTTTTTAGCAAGTTCTAATTTTTCTTCGCTAAATTGACCTTGCTGGAACTTTTCAAATTCCGCAATAATTGTATCTTTCGCTACTTCATATTTGTCAGATGAAACACCACTAAGAACAAACATAAAACCATTTTTTGCATCTATTTGGGAATGAATTGAATATGCTAAACTTTGTTTTTCTCGTACTTCGTTAAACAAAACGGAAGATGGATCTCCGCCAAACATAGTATTAAAAACAACACTGGCAAAATATTGTTTATCTTCAAATTGTACAGGCAATTTAAATCCAATATTTAATTTAGCTTGATCCACTTCATCTGTTTCAATAATTTCTTGTGGCACTTTATCTGCTTGTGGCACTGGCGTCGCATGAGATTGTTTGAATTGGAATGGTTTTATATCAAAATAAGTTTTGATTTGAGATTTTACTTCTTGTTCATTTACATTACCCACGACATAAACAGCACAATAGTCGTTGTGTAGCATAGATTGATATGTATGATATAAATTTTCAGGTGAAATATCTGCTATGTAATCTACTTGTCCTGAAGCTAGGTGACGATATGGTTGTTCACCAAACATATATTTCAATAAATTTAAAAAAGATATTTGAGATTTATTATCAACCATTGCTTCTAATTTTTTAGTTAATAAAGCTTTTTCCTGTGAAACGAAGTTTTCGTCAAAACGATCATTAACAACTAAAGGATTCCAAATCATTTCTCTCAACAAATCTAAACCTTTTTCAAATAATGGGGTTTGATCAGTAAGATAGCGTTCATTCACTAATTCCAATGATATTGTGATGACATGTTTGTCTTTAAATTTTGAGACAAAGCTATTAACATACGCGCCATACAATTCTGAAAGATGACGGTTAAACGCCTTGTCTGTTGGCCATTTTTTTGTAGCACGCACGAGTAACTTACTGAGAATTGATCGAGCTGTCATGGTTTCACTATCTAATGGTGCCATAAATTTTAAAGTAATTGTGGTCGTTTTGAACTTTGTTGTTGGTAACACATTAATATGCAAATTATTTTGTTGTTCATTAATTTTCAAATTGTCAAACCTCACTTTCATAATTTTGTTATTATATACTATTTCTAACCGTTTTAAATTTTACTAAACTACTTTTGAAATAATTAAAAGAATAAAGTATTGGTTGATCATTTTTATCATAATGAATTAATTTCAATAACATAAGTCCTTCATGCGGCGAAGCATCTAAAACATCCGAAATATGTGGTTCATAACCAATAGCTTCAATCTCAGTTTCTGCATATGCCACTTTTTTCGAAGCATAATATTCCAAAGCATTTAACAAAGATTCATCACTATTTTGATACTCTGCACATGTTAAATCTTCAGCTGGTAGCTTATCCAAACAATAAACAACTGGCATGCGGTCAGCCATTCTCACACGTTCAATAATTGTCACCAACGCCTTTTCAGGAAGATTTAATCTTTTAGCATCTAAAGAGGTCGCAGGTTTTTCGTCTAAATTTATAAATTCTGTACTCGCATGATACCCTTGATCTTCTATCATTTTACTAATACTAACCAACTCATCTAATGGATAGAAGAATGGGTGCAACTTTTTAACACTTGCACCTTCTTCTAAATTATTAGATAGCACTTGCTCAGTAATTAGTTCATCAACTGCATCGTATACATCATCTGTTTTAACATTTAATTTTCTAGCAACCGCAAGATTACTAGGTAAAGCATCTCCCGGTTTCAATCCTCTCGTACTTATCTCTTGAATCAGCCATTCTTTTACTTTATAAACAGAAGTTAATTCCATATTTACACCTCATCACTATCTAAATCCACAAGTATTTGTCTAGGTTTACTACCTTTTTGTGGTCCAATCACTTGATTACGTTCTAAATCATCCATCAATCTAGAAGCACGGTTGTAACCAATTCTAAATTGTCTTTGCAATAACGATGTACTTGCCTTTTGTTGTTCAATTACAAATAAATACGCTTCATCATATAAGGCATCTTCACTCTTCATTTCTGATTTTTCAACTGGGGCATCAGGTTCCATTTCTTTTACATAATTCGCTTTTTGTTGCTCTACGACATAATTTACGATGTCTTGAACCTCTTGGTCACTTAAAAACGCACCTTGAACTCTTGTTCTAGTTGATCCACCATTAGCTACATAAAGCATATCACCTTTACCAAGTAATTTATCTGCTCCGCCACTATCAATGATTGTTCTAGAATCAGTTTGTGAACTCACAGCAAAGGCAATTCTAGACGGAATATTATTTTTGATTAAACCAGTAATTACATCAACGGATGGACGTTGTGTTGCGATTATTAAGTGAATACCAGCAGCACGTGCCATTTGTGTAATTCTTTGAATTGCGTTTTCTACTTCTTTACCAGCAACCATCATTAAATCTGCTAACTCATCTACAATCACGACAATGTATGGTAATTCTGATTGCTTTTCATCTAACGCTTCATTTTGTTTTCTAATCGCTTCATTATAACCTTCAATATTTCTAGTAGAAGAATGTTGAAACAAGTCATACCTTCTTTCCATTTCTGCAACTACTTTTTCCAAAGCTTGTGATGCTTTATGAGGATTGGTTACAACAGGTATGAGCAAATGAGGGATGCCATTGTATACGTTTAATTCTACCATTTTCGGATCAATTAACATAAGTTTAACTTCATGTGGCTTTGCATTTAATAGGATACTTGTAATAATACCATTGATACAAACAGATTTCCCGCTTCCTGTAGAACCTGCTACAAGTAAATGAGGCATTTTGTTAAGTTCTACTGTGATTGGGTCACCTGAAATATCTCTACCTAGTCCTACTTCTAATTTATTCGAAGCTGGAAATTTTTCATCTAACACTTCTTTTAAAGAAACAAGTGAAATCTTATCATTTGGTACTTCTATACCAACAGCAGATCGGCCAGGTATTGGTGCTTCGATACGTATGTCCTTAGCTGCTAATGCTAACGCAATATCATTATGAAGATTAACAATCTTACTTACTTTAACACCTTGAGCGGGTTGTATTTCATATTGTGTCACTGCTGGACCTATTTTAATTTGAGTGACTTTAGCATCTACACCAAAGTTTTTTAAAGTGTTTTCTAACAACTGCCCTTTTTTCTGCACTTCAGCTTTAGAAGTTGATTTCTGTTTAGCTGGCTGTTTCAATAACGTTAATGGCGGTATTTTATAGGCTTCGTTTTCTACTTCTCCTGCCTCAGATATAGAATTTGAAGCTGCATCTTCATCATATGCTTCACTTTCTTCTAATTCGTTTAAAGGTTGCTCTGTAATTCCATTATCTTCTTGATTCATTTGCTGCGCCGCACTTTGATTATTTTGATCAAAAACGCGTTTAGACCTTTTATTTTGAGGTTGTGCTTGTTGAATATCTTCATCTTTATAATCGTTATGACCATAAATCGGAATTGATTGTTGCTCAGTCGTGTTGCTGCTAATCTCAGGTAAATCAGTGACATCTTTAACGTTATTTTGAGATTGTGATTGCTCAGCTGCTTTTTCAGCTTTTCTTTCTGCTTTTATACGTGCTTTAGCATCTTTCTTAATTTTATTTTCTTTGCGACGCTCTTTAAGATTTGCAGAAGCATCCTGACTTTTTATTTTCATTTTTTCAAAAGCAACTTTAGATACATCTCTATGTCTTTGTTTTGTCAATAAGATAAAACTAGAAGCGATTAATAATATCGTTACAATAATAACTCCGACAATTGAAATAAGAGGTATCAATAATGCCAATAAGTAATGTCCAAATAAGCCTCCACCAAAATTTGGAAATGTCGTATGTTCATAAGATTTATAAACATATGATAGCACAGGCTCTCTGAGCGATTGTGCTCTATGCATGAAATAGTATACTATTTGAGTCACAAGTAACAATGCAATTTGTAAAACAAATGCGCCAGTGGTACGTCTTGTCTTTGGTAACGCTTTATAATAAGTAATGAATACAGTACTAATCAAGATTAATATATAAGTTAAATACCTACTTGTACCAAATAAGTAATTGAAGAAACTATCTATCATGGTGCCTATAATACCCAATTGAAAAACACCAAGGATGATAGCAATAAAAATCACTATCGCAATAATATATCTTAAAGGACTATCACTTTTCTTTTTTTTATTATTTGCGGTTTTCTTTTTCGTATTCGATGTTTTTTTCTTTGTTGTTGAGCGCTTTCTTGTTTGTGCCAACATTCACACCTTCTTTTCAACTCTGTTTTTTCAATATGTATATGAACCATAAATGTGTATTTTAATTACAAGTGAAAATACACATAATAAATATGCTTTTAAATACTATAAAATCATTTTATTACATACTTATAATAACATAAAAGAGGTAAGACATTATTCGCTCCAGTATATTTAAAGGTTGTATATAATTTGTTTAGATATAACATATATACAATGTACTTTTAAATAACTTTACCAAAGCGTCTGTCTTAACCTCTTTATTTTAGAATAGAAATTATTAAATTTCAGAAATTACCGGAATAATCATCGGACGGCGTTTTGTATTTTCAAAAAGTAGTTTGCTTACTTGATCACGCATATTTTGCTTGATTTCTGACCATTCAATACGTTTTTCTTGTAAACCTAATTCAACGATTTCACGTACTTTTTCTTCAGCTTCATTTAATAAAGCCTCACTTTCCCTTACGTAAACAAAACCACGTGATTGAATTTCTGGACCAGCAGCAATTCTACGATTCTTAGGATCTAGCGTTACGACTGCGATAAAAATACCATCTTCAGCAAGTAAATGACGGTCACGTAATACGATGTTACCAACATCACCTACACCTATACCATCAATGAGCACATTGCCAGAATTAACTTTCTCATTTAAAATCATTTCTTCGCCATCGTAGTTTACTACATCGCCTTTTTCCACTAAGAATATTTTTTCTGGTTGGACGCCTGCCTCATTAGCTAACTTGGCATGGGCAATTTGCATTTTAAATTCACCATTTACTGGGATGAAATACTCAGGTTTCATGATATTAATCATCATTTTTAACTCTTCCATACAACCATGACTTGATGTATGAATTTTTTTACTGTTTGGAATGATTTCTGCGCCTGCTCGAACGAGTTCATTTAACGTATTTCCAACAATCACTTCCATATTAGCAGATGCAGTAATTGCTAAGAAGACGGAATCTCCTTCTTCAATATTCATGATTTTATGTTTCTTTTGAGCCATTTGACTTAAAGCTTCAACAGGTTCTCCTTGCATACCAGTAGCAATGATAATCACTTCGTTTTTGGGATAATTTTCCACTTCATTAATTGGTATTAGTAGATCCTTAGAAATATCAAAATAGCCAAGCTTTCTAGCGATATTAAACGAACTTTCTAACGAACGACCTAGGAAAGATACTTTTCTATTTAACCTTTGTGCAATGTTTAAAACTTGTTGAATGCGAATAAAATTAGATGCATAACATGAAACGATTAATCTACCTTTCACCTTTGTAAACGCATCATACATATGAGATTCTATCACGTTTTCAGGTGTATTATAACCTGGTTTTTCTGCTTCAGTAGAATCACTGATTAACGCAAACACACCATCTTGTCCAATCTCAGTCATCTTTTTCAAATCTGGTGCATAATGACCTTGTAAACTTTGATCGAATTTGAATTCTCCAGTGTAAACAATCGCACCATATGAAGTGTGTATACAAACACCTAAACTATCTGGAATACTATGAGTAGTATTAAAGAATGTGACATTAACACCCTTAAAGCGCATAATTGATTCATTATTAACAGTATAATATCTAACTTTCTTATTAACATTGCGCGCCTTCATATTTTCCTTGATTAATGCAATTGTTAATTTCGATCCATAAACAGGTGCATCAACTTGTTCAAGCACATAAGTTACAGCTCCTATCGCATGCTCATGCCCGTGCGTTAGGAATATACCTTTTAATCTCTCTTTATTTTCTATCACATATTGAATATCAGGAATAACAATATCTACACCTAACATTTCATCTTCTGGAAACATCAGTCCCGCATCTAACATAAACATTTCATCGTCTACTTCAACGATATACATATTTTTCGCAATTTCCCCAACGCCTCCGAGAGGGATAATACGAATATTTTTATTTTTTTTCTTAATTAAACTCAAAATGTTACCTCCTATTTAAATTACCCGTCCATATATAAACTCATAGTTTATTATAAGTGAAAATAGGCCTTATGTACACTATTAAAGTAGTTCTTTAGTTGTTTTAAAATATATCATTGGAGGATTTGTATTTATGTAAAAATTTTTCTCAGGAGCGTAATGTCGTATTAATCGCACTTTTTAATGTGCATTTTCAAATATGTATTTAACTTTTGACTTAATATTTTTTATTAGACTAGCTCAAACATTAAAAAAAGAAACCAGTGAACTGACTTGAACTTTTCTACAATAGAATTAAAGTAATTCTATTGTAAGCAGTTCTCATCATTTTACCAGTCTCTAGCAATAAACATTATTTAGAATGATTAGATAGTAATGCTTTATGCGAAGCATTTACTCTACCTTGTTTATCAATTTCTGTAACTTTAATTTTAAATGTGTCTCCTACTTTCAACACATCTTCTACTTTATCAATGCGCTCATTAGCAATTTGCGAAATGTGTACAAGTGCGTCTTTACCTGGGAATAATTCAACAAAGGCACCATATTTTTCAATACGTTTAACTGTACCATTGTATACCTCTCCAACTACCGCTTCTCGTGTGATTTCGTCTATGATACTACGTGCTTTTTCAATCGCATCTTTATCTACTGCACCAATAAATATCGTTCCATCTTGTTCGATATCTAATTTAACACCCGTTTCATCAATGATTTCATTGATTTTTTTACCACCAGGACCAATGACATCTCTAATTTTTTCAGGTTTAATAGACATCGTAACAACCTTAGGTGCAAAAGCACTAAGTTCACTACGTGGCGTATCAATTGTTTTTAACATATGATCTAATATGGCTAAACGACCTTCTCGAGCCTGTTCAAGCGCTTCTTTAATAATTTCTTTAGTTAAACCATCAATTTTGATATCCATTTGTATAGCTGTAATACCTTCCGATGTACCTGCTACTTTAAAGTCCATGTCTCCAAGCGCATCTTCCATGCCCTGTATATCTGTTAAAATCGTATAACTATCGTCACGTGTCACTAATCCCATGGCAATACCCGCAACTGGGGCTTTGATTGGAACACCTGCGTCCATCAACGCTAGTGTGGACCCGCAAATAGAAGCTTGTGATGATGAACCGTTTGATTCTAATACTTCACTCACTATTCTCACAGTATATGGGAAATCTTTAACGTCTGGAATGATGTGGCTAAGCGCACGTTCTCCCAACGCACCATGTCCAATTTCACGTCGACCAGGTGAACGAACTGGACCAGTTTCACCAACCGAATAATTTGGGAAATTATAGTGATGCATAAAACGTTTTTGTTCTTCTTCACCAAGACCATCTAAGATTTGGTATTCACTCATTGACCCTAATGTTAATACTGAAAGTGCTTGAGTTTGTCCTCTTGTGAATAAACCTGAACCATGTGCTCTTGGTAAAATACCTACTTCAGATTCTAATGGACGAATTTCATCTGTTTTACGACCATCTGGTCTAATTTTTTCTTCTGCAATGAGACGTCTAACTTCTTCTTTAACCAAGTCATCTAATATACTGTAGACCTCTTTGATTAATGCTTCATTTTCGTCATCATTTTCATCAACAAATTCTGATGCAACCTTCTCTTTAAGTTCATCTAAATTAATATCTCTTTGTTGCTTGTCAAATGTTAATACGGCCTCTTTCAAACCATATGATTCAGTTAATGATTTTACATTGGCAACCAGTGATTCATCTTTTTCAACAGGAATAAATGCTTTTTTCTCTGGTTGAATATGGTCGATAATTTCTTCTTGGAAGCTAACTAGACGTTGAATTTCTTGATGTCCAAAGAAAATCGCTTCAAGCATTTCATTTTCTGTAATTTCACTTGCACCAGCTTCTACCATATTCACCGCATCTTTATGACCAGCTACTTCTAAATCGAGTCTAGATACTTCTTTTTGTGCAACGGTAGGGTTAATCACATATTCACCATCTATATAACCAACGTTTACACCTGCTATTGGACCTTGAAAAGGTATGTCAGAAACACTTAATGCCATTGACGAACCTATCATTGCTGCCATTTCAGGAGAGCAATCTGGATCAGCACTCAATACTGTATTCATAATTTGAACGTCATATCTGTAACCTTTAGGGAACAGTGGTCGAATGGGTCTATCAATTAAACGTGCAGTTAACGTGGCTTCATCACTTGGACGTCCTTCACGTTTTTTAAAGCCACCAGGTATTTTACCTGCAGCATACATTTTTTCTTCATAGTTAACCATTAATGGGAAAAAGTCACCATCTCGTGGTTCTTTTGATGCTACTGCAGTAGATAAAACGACTGTATCACCATATCTAACAAGTACTGCACCGTTTGCTTGTTTGGCTAATTGTCCCGTTTCAATCGTTAAAGATCTATTTGCCCACTCGGTTTTGAAAACTTTTTTTTCTTGAGACATTACGAATCTCCTCTCATTTATCTGTTAATCCTATCATATCATTTATTAATAAAGATTTATATTAGTATATAGTTTAATGTATAATTATAAATGCAAAAATTATAAAAAAGGGAAAGACCCCAAAGGTTCTTTCCCGATAAATATACGTCTAAAGATTAACGACGGATACCTAATGATTTAATTAATTCACGGTAACGTTGAATATCTTTGCTACGTAAGTAGTTTAATAGGTGTCTACGACGACCTACCATTTTTAATAATCCACGACGTGAATGGTGGTCTTTCGTGTGTTCACGTAAGTGAGTGTTTAATGCAGTGATTTCTGCAGTTAACACAGCGATTTGTACTTCTGGAGAACCAGTGTCCGCTTCGTGTGTGCGATATTCTTTAATTAATTCATTTTTACGTTCTTGTGAAATTGCCATAGTCAATTTCCTCCTTTTTATTTTTATGCGCCTTTATCCGAGCAAAACGTCGGAGTCTCGAACTGCCAAGATAAAGGTGCCTAGTATGTGTGTTTAACACATCAGACTTAAATATTATATGATATTTCGTCACCAAAATCAACAGAAAGTAAATATTTCGCTTTTTCTTTATCTTTATTCATTTGTTCAACCAAAGGATCTATACCATCAAATTTAACTTCTGGTCTTAAATAATGATGCCAATAAACGATAACACGCTCACCATATATGTTTTCATGAAAGTCAAACAGGTTAACTTCTATTACAACTTGCGCTTTAGACGGATCATGAAATGTGGGTTTGACGCCAACATTGGCAGCTCCACGATAAACTTTATCATCTGCACCTATTTTCATACTCACAGCATAAACGCCATTTTTAGGCAAAACGTAATCTCCACTTGGCTCTACATTCGCAGTGGGAAAGCCAATTGTTCTCCCACGTTTTTCGCCTTGTACAACCATACCTTTAATTCGATATCGATATCCAAGTTCATCGTTAGCTTTTTGTAAGTCTCCTGTTTTGAGTGATTTTCTAATATCTGTTGTAGAAATTTTTTCCGATTCGAGCTCTTGTTTACTCACGATAGTCGTATTAAATTCCGTCATTTCATCTAAAATCATCATGTTTCCTTTTCCAAATTTGCCGAAAGTGAAGTCAAATCCTGCAACCACTTCTTTTACATGATTATTAATGATATATTCTCGTATAAATTCTTCGGCACTTACATTGGCGAATTTAGATGAAAAATTAATAACGATACAATAATCAATACCATATGATTCTAATATTTCTATTTTATCTTGAATCGGTGTTAAGTAATCTGTACGTTTAAGTTCAGGGTTTAAAACAACAGAAGGATGTGGATCAAATGTCATTACAGCTTTCTTTAAATTCGATGCCTCTGCCTTTTTTTCTAAAGTATCAAATACCTCTGCATGTCCCTTATGCATGCCATCAAAAAAACCAAAAGCCATTGCTACATCTTCTGATATATACTGATTTTCTTGAATCGGATGAGTTACTTCAATTACTTTCATGGTTATTTCTCCTTTAGTTAAATACCTTCTTTGGTTTTATTTCATATGGTTTATCAGGATGTGGTGTGTAAATTGCTAATGCCTTATTTTCTTTTGTGTCAAACATCACAACCAACGTGTTAATAGACTGATCAAATTCATTCTTACTAAATTTTTGACCATTCAATATTTTACTTTTCTGATTTTCGTTTGAAATATTGACTTTTTTCAAACCTCTCAAACCATATTCTATCGGAAAAAGATTTTCTTGTAATGTTTCGTGCTCATGTAGTGATTGTACATGTTCGATTGAAAGGCTATCTTCAATATCAAACCCACCACTTTGTATTCTTGTTAACTTTGACATATGTGCTGGTATATCAAGCATCTTTCCTATATCTGTTGCCAACGTTCTAATATAAGTACCCTTACCACACTTTACTCTGATATCAAATTGACAACCTCGATTTTCAAATCTTAAATCAGACGCTCGTTTAATATCGTAAATCTCAACTTCTCTTGAAGGCCTTTCGACTGTTTCATTTTTTCTTGCATATTCATAAAGCTTTTTACCATTCACCTTTACTGATGAATACATTGGAGGAATTTGCGTAATGACACCTTCAAAACGTGCTATTGCGCTATCAATCTGCGCCTCTATAAGTGTATTTTCCTCAATGTGCTTTTTTTCTAAAATTTCACCTGTCTGATCTTCTGTAGTTGTACTAAACCCTAAATATACAGTTGCAAAATAAGTCTTTCCCATTTCCATAATATAATCGCTTACCTTTGTTGCTGAACCTATACATATGGGTAATACACCTGATACTTCAGGATCTAATGTACCAGTGTGTCCAACCTTTTTTGTTTTTAAAATCTTCCTTAATTTAAATACAACATCATGGCTTGTTAAACCACGTTCTTTATAAACAGGTAAAATACCGTTATACATTTTAATGTCACCTTCAATCGTCCTTTTAATATCATTCCTTATTTATATTAACACGTCTCAATAAATAAATGGTTATAAAAAAGCTGAAACAAATATCTCAATGGGTATTTGTTTCAGCTTTTAAAATTAATCATTTTTGTGTAAATCTTGAATCATCTTTTCAATTTTATTACCGTAGTCTATCGATTCATCGTATTCAAATTTTAAATCTGGAACAATTCTTAAGCGCATTCTTGAACCAATTTCAGATTTTATAAAACCTTTCGCTTTCTCTAAACCTTTAAACGTATCATCAATTTGTTTATCATTTCCAAGTACAGTTAAATAAATTGTTGCAATAGATAAATCATTCGTCAATTGAACTTCTGTTATTGTTAGGAAACCAATTCTAGGGTCCTTGACTTTATTATTAACAATATCCATAATTTCTTGTTTCATTTGTTCGCCAACACGTTCAGCTCTCATATTCATATTATATTTCACCTCACAAATATCATTCATACATGTATATTTTTCTTACTTAAAGATTATATGACAGTTCATTTCACAACGTCAAACAAACTTCCTTCTTTTTTACGTTTAAAAATTTAATTACAAATTCATTATAACTCAAAAAGGTAATAGCTCTGAAACAATTAAACATGATTTCATAACAGTTAGGCACAATTATATTTCCAAAGTGTTATAAAATGAAACTTTATTACATTTTTGTTTTTTAAATACAATGATCATTTATGAAAAACTAAGTTTAATTTTATAAAAAATCACTACTTTAATATCATTTAAGTTTTTAATTTATTTTATAATGTTTTACACATTATAGAAAGTATCATGCTATAATTCAAACTAATAAAAAATGAATTTTTCTATTGAAATGATAAGGAGCGTGTATACTTGGATAAATCAGAAAGACTACTTTATATTTTCACTCGTCTATTTAACGGAAAAAAATTAAGCAAAGAAGAACTTGCACAACAATTAAACGTTAATGTAAGATCCATTCAACGAGATTTTAGTGATATAAATAACTTTTTATATGAAGACCATGAATGGGAAGGGCTAAATGCAAGGATTGTTTATGAAAATAATATAGGCCGACATCGCATTAGTATAGATCGCTATAAATTTAAAAATAATCGGTTACTTAACTTGCTATTTAGGATGAAAAATTTCACACCTCACATTCATATCGATACCTACAATTTAATTAGAGGGCTAAACAGTAATTCGAATCTAGCTGAAAAATTTTTATCTAATACATTACTTAATCAATTTACAATCAATCACGAATTAACAGAATCAACACTTATTTATAAAATTCAACTTGCTATACAAAACAAACAGATTATATTGCTAAATGATGTTGACAATCAAACGTATAAAGTCGTACCGGTATACACAAGATATTTCAAAAATAAATATTGGATTACTTATATATATCAACACGAAATTTTTACACAAGATTTAAACTCAATACATGATATCGAGCAATATGATGAAGCATTTGATGAAAATATCTTTCTGCAAGTTCCAACAGTCATTATGAAATTTCTCCCTTCCATATGGGAACAAATTCAACGGCAATTTATAGTACTAAATTCACAAAATAATGAAGCATTTATTGAAGCAGAACTCATAATCTCAAAAAACGAATGCCTAAATTTAGCATATGAATATCCACAAGAAATCATTTTATTAAAACCAGATCATTATGTAGAAGATTTTAAAAATCAAATCAAAACATTATTCAAGCATTATCATATTTAACTACATATTAAAGGTAACTTTCATATCATTTGAAATGAAAGTTACCTTTTTAGTCAGTTCAATTTTACTAACGCGGTAATGCTTCTTTATATTGAATAGCTTTAAGCTTTCTTATAAAATCTGAATTCCCTAGCTCTCGCTCTTTCTTTTGTTGCTGATTCCACTTATAATAATCTATTTTATTCAATGACTCTTTCTTTTTTAAACGTCTAATATGCTCTTTATAACTCAATACATTACATGCTGTGATGTGTCTATTCTGTTTAGATGACAGCACAAACAAATTGTCAACAAGATATTGATGTAAATCACTATTAGTAAAATTTTTAAAGATTGAAATAAAGAGTTCTTCTTCACTAACAATATAAATTCGACGCTTATCATCATTTATAATTTTTAGTAAGAGTTCAAAATTCATAACTTGTGACGGTAGATAATGGTTAAATGTTAAAAAATCTTTTGGTATACCTGCTGTATGACCAGTTTGATATGGGAAGAAATTCATAACCATCACTCTATTGGGATTAATATTGAATTGCTTCAAAATGGATCCGTTACTATATATATATTTCTTAAACCAACAATGATGATCTATATAAGGAATAAATACCTTATGACCGTTTAAATTCAATTTACCTTGTATGTCTTGCAATATTCTATTACGATAATGTACCACCATATCATCTGGTAAGGTAGGATCATTAATTATAAAATCATTTTCCGCCTTTTTTTTCAATATTACAATATCTGCTCTTTCAGGATTTCCAAAATACGGTCTTGCTATGGCTGGACTTAATTCTGCTTCATTTTGGACAATTCGTTGTCTATGCTTATTGATTTTTACTTTTCCATTTGCAAAATCAATCAACTTTTTAAATCTTGGTATGTTACTAAAATCTTCACCAAAATTTCTTTTTAAATATGCTAAATCTTGAGGGTGTAGAAAAGCAGTCATGTCATGTCTTTCTCTTATTTCATTTAAAGTTTCTAAGTCATAAATAGAGTTATATTGATCCAAATATTCTTGCCAAAATTCATTTATTTCTTTTAAATATTCACTCATCACTTATAACCTCCTATTTATGCTAAGTTTAATTAAGTACATAGACAGTTAGTGTCCATATTAAAATAACAAGCAATTTTACTAAAAATTTTTTAACTGGTTTACAATGCTTAATAAATAGCTAATTTTATGAGTAACTATGCACTTAAAACAAAACATTATATTAAATTATAAAAATAAACATTTTTTTCAAATGCTTCAAAGCCACACCTTCTCTTACCCAAAAGATAACATATTTAAAAGAAAAAAACCGTAAGCTAACATGATAAATTAGCCTACGGTTTAAAATTTTTGTATTTTCTTAAGATAACTGTCTTTATCTTTTAATTTCAACCATTTCGAAAGCTTCTATTATGTCGCCTTCTTTTAGGTCGTTATATTTTTCAATCGTGATACCACATTCATAGCCTTGAGCTACTTCTTTTGCATCGTCTTTATAACGTTTTAATGTGTCCAGTTCACCTTCAAATTGGACGATACCATCTCTGATAACACGGACACCCGCATTTCTCGTAATCTTACCATCTGTAACATAACTACCAGCTATTGTACCCACTTTTGAAACTTTAAATGTTTGACGCACTTCTGCTTGGCCAATCACTTGTTCTTCATATTCTGGATCTAGTAAGCCTTTCATTGCAGCTTCTATTTCTTCAATAACACTATAAATAACACGGTGTAATCTCATATCTACACCTTCTGTTTCGGCTGCACGTTTGGCACCAGTATCCGGTCTTACGTTAAAGCCAATGATGATACCATTTGACGCATTCGCTAAAGTTACATCAGATTCATTAATCGCACCTACTGCAGTATGAATTATGCGAACATTAACGCCTTCTACTTCAATTTTCATTAGTGAAGCTGCAAGTGCTTCGACAGAACCTTGAACATCACCTTTAATGATGACATTTAAATCTTTCATTTCACCTTGTTTCATTTGTTCAAATAAATTATCTAGTGAAACGCTCTTACTTTCTTGACGCTGTTGTAAAACATTAGCTTCATGACGTGCTTCACCAATACGTCTTGCTTGTTTCTCATCTTTAAACACAACAAAACGATCCCCAGCTTGTGGTACATCATGAATACCTGTGATTTCAACAGGCGTAGACGGTTCTGCAGATTTAATTCTTTGTCCTAAGTCATTAACCATTGCACGAATTCTACCATACGTATTACCAACAACCAAAGCATCTCCAACATGCAGTGTACCATTTTGCACTAGAAGTGATGCAGATGGACCACGTGACTTATCTAATTCTGCTTCTATCACTGTACCTACTGCTTTTTTAGCAGGATTTGCTTTTAGTTCTTGAATTTCAGATGTAAGCACAATCATTTCTATTAAATCTTCTATACCATCGCCACTTAAAGCAGAAAGCGGTACGAAAATTGTATCGCCACCCCAGTCTTCTGGAATTAAACCGTATTCTGTCAATTCTTGCATTACTCGATCAGGGTTAGCAGTCGGTTTATCAACTTTATTAACTGCTACAATCGTTGGTACATTCGCTTCTTTGGCATGGTTGATTGCTTCTATCGTTTGAGGCATTACACCATCATCTGCTGCTACAACTAAAATTGTAATATCAGTTACTTGCGCACCACGTGCACGCATTGTTGTGAATGCAGCATGTCCTGGTGTATCAAGGAAAGTGATTTTTTTGCCATCATTTTCAATTTGATAAGCACCGATATGTTGTGTAATACCACCAGCTTCACCTGCTGTTACTTGTGTGTGACGGATAGAATCCAATAACGTTGTTTTACCATGATCAACGTGTCCCATAATAGTAACAACTGCTGGTCTTTCTACTGCATCTTCATCTTCAGATTCATCATCAAAGTAAATTGATAAATCTTCTTCATCAACAACAACTTCTTTTTCAACTTCAACACCATAATCATCAGCAATTAATTCTAAAGTTTCATCATCTAATGCTTGATTAATGTTAGCCATGATGCCTAATAAGAATAACTTTTTAATTATTTCTGAAGAATCAACATTGATTTTTTCAGCAAGTTCTCCAACTGTGATACCTTCTTGATAAGTGATGTGTGAAGGTATTTCTTTTGGTTCTTCTTGTTTAGTTTGTTTATTTTTGTTGTTATTTTTGCTGTTTTTGCTGTTTTTCTTATTTTTGTTGTTATTTTTGTGGTTATTTTTGTTGTTTTGATTATTATCTTTTTTATTAGCATTAGACTTGTTATTTGATGGTTTTTGTTGATTTTGACCTTGTTGTTTATTTTCTGATGCATTCGATTTCTCTGGTTTATAAACCTTATCTAATGCCTTGATTTGGTCATCTTCTAACGTTTGCATATGGCTCGTTACCTCAACGTCCAATTTCTTTAACTCATCTATAATATCTTTACTTTTTAATTTTAAATCTTTGGCGTATTCGTAAATTCTTATTTTACTCATATAGTCACTCCTTACGATATTCATCTATCATTGACACTAACTTTTTAGCAAAGCCTTGATCAGTGATTCCAATGTTAACTCGTTCTGCTTTACCTAAAGCTTGTCCTAATTCAGCTCTTGTTCCAAATATGCGAAATGATATATGGTAACTTTCACACTTGCTCTGAAACTTTGTCTTTGTATTTTCAGAAGCATCAGTTGCAATAATTACGAGCTTTAACCTATTTTTCTTAATGTCATTTAAAATGACCGATTCACCTGTTTTTACTTTTCCAGCACGCATTGCTAAACCTAAAAAATTTACGATTTTCTCTATAGTCATTTAGGTATCTCTTCGCGATAAATAAGACGTATAATTTCCTTGTATACAGGATCTAGAGTTTCTGCATCAACTTTAAAGTATTTTTCTAATACACCTTGTTTTTGTGCATCTTCTACTAATTTAACATCTTTTGATACATATGCACCACGACCTTGTTGTTTTCCTGTAGCATCGGCAAAAATTTCGCCTTCTTTATTAATAACAACTCGAATCATATCTTTTTTTGGATGCATTTCATTTGAAAGTATACATTTACGCATTGGAATTTTTTTCTTTTTCATAAAAGCTCACTCCAAATTATTTTTCAGCGTCTTCTTCATCTATGCTATCTGTTTCATCATCCGTTTTTAAGTCATGCGTTTCAATATTCACATCTTCCAAATCAATGTTTGTATCCTGTTCAATATTTTCATCTTCTTCTATTTCTAGTGCTTCGTCTGTCGGATAAACACCTTCAGCTCTAGCATCACTTTCTGATTTAATATCAATTTTCCAACCAGTTAATTTCGCAGCTAAACGTGCGTTTTGTCCACGCTTACCAATCGCTAACGATAATTGATAATCAGGCACAACTACAATAGTTGATTGGTTTGCTTCATCAACAATCACTTGTAGTACTTGAGATGGACTTAAAGCATTTTTAACAAAGACCTTCGGATCTTCATTCCATTGAACAATGTCAATTTTTTCGCCACCTAATTCTTCTACAACCGCTTCAACACGAGAACCTTTAGCACCCACACATGCACCTACTGCATCGATATCTGGGTTATCTGAATGAACACTGATTTTAGAGCGGTCTCCTGCTTCACGTGCCACAGATTTTACAATGACTGTACCGTCAAAAATCTCTGGTACTTCTTGTTCAAATAAACGTTTGAGTAATCCTGGATGGCTACGAGAAACGTAAATTTGCGGTCCTTTTGTCGTTTGCTCTACTTTATTGACATACACTCTAATTCTTTCATTAGGAATATAACTATCATTAGGGCTTCTTTCAGCCTCAGATAATACAGCTTCTGTACGTCCTAAATTAACATAAACATAGCGGTGATCTACTCTATCAATAAGACCATTAACAATATCATCTTCTTTATCGATAAATTCATCATATAATATTTCACGTTCAGCATCACGTAAACGCTGCATTACTGCTTGTTTCGCAGCTTGTGCACCTACACGCCCAAAGTCACTTGGTGTTACATCTTCTTCGTATATATCACCAACTTCATATGCTGGGTTTTTAACTAGCGCTGTACTTAAGTCGATTTCTTCTCTATTATCCATTACTTCTTCTACAACTTGTTTACGAGCAATTACATGAAATGTACCTTCATCCATGTTTAACTCAACGCGTACACTTCTTGCACTGTCATAGTTCTTTTTATATGCAGTAATTAGCGCTGCTTCAATTGCATCAATTAATACTTCTCTTGGAATCTTTTTTTCTTTTTCTAAATATTCAGTTGCTAATAATAATTCATTACTTGACACGACTTATCATCCTCCTCATCACATTAAAGCATTACAGCATGACGTGCTTTAGCGATTTTATTTCTTGGAATTTCAACTTGTTTCTTCTTTGACTTTTCTTTTACTTCCATAATAATCGTTTCACTTGTTACTTCTTTTAAGATACCTAACCATTCTTTTCCACCTTCAATTGGCGCATATAAAGAAACGTATATTGGTTTTGTAACAGCATTTTGGAAATCTTTTTCTTTTTTTATAGGTCTTTCAGCACCTGGAGAAGCTACATCTAAATAATACATTTCTTGAATAGGATCTTCTTCATCCATAATTTCACTAATCTTTTCAGAAGCTAAGGCACAATCGTTTAAATCGACGCCACCTTCTTTATCAATGGATACTCTTAAGAAGTAATCTTTTCCTTCTTTTGTGTATTCGACTTCAACTAATTCAAAATTTAAGTCGTTAAGGACGGG
The DNA here is from genome assembly GCF_017892545.1 of Staphylococcus sp. GDY8P67P. Lineage (NCBI taxonomy): Bacteria > Bacillati > Bacillota > Bacilli > Caryophanales > Staphylococcaceae > Staphylococcus > Staphylococcus sp. GDY8P67P. The sequence continues at coordinate 26,303 of NZ_JAESLH010000032.1, read as the reverse complement.
TTGAATAATTGATTCAACTTGCTCAGTTACTTTACTCATACTGACCTCCTTTTTTGGCAAATAGAAAAGAGCGGGTATAACGCCCACTCTTCCTGCCTGAGTCTAATTTTTTAAGCAATATTATTATACCATATGTTCATTTCCTATACAAACAACTATATATTTTCATATAGTATGACAATAACTAATATCAAAATTTTATACATTTAACATTTTTTATTCCATACCTACTAATATATTGCTCGATTACATATCAAATATTGATAATTGTGCTTTATCTGGCAAGTTAGGTAATGAACCAAGTTCATCTAAATACTCGATGACTTTTTGTGACAATCCAGCTTTTTTATTTAAATCTTCTTTTGATAAAAACGGTCCTTCTTCACGTGCTTCAACGATACGTTGTGCAACGTTTTCGCCTAATCCAGGAACAGCAATAAATGGCGGAATCAAACTATCATCTTCAATGATAAAATCAAATGCTTTACTTTTCTCTAAACTAATTGGTTGCATACGATAACCGCGTTGCGCCATTTCGTTCATGATTTCTAATACTGTTAAAGTATCTTTTTCTTTTTTGGCTAAATCCATATAACGTGAATACATATCGTTTACTGTATTTCGAATACTTTCTTTATCCTTAATCATTGAAATTAAATCAAAATCAGATGCACGTACCGTAAAGTAACTTGCATAATAATAAAGTGGATAATGAACTTTGAAATACGCAATACGTACTGCCATCAATACATATGCTGCCGCATGGGCTTTAGGGAACATGTATTTAATTTTTCTACATGAATCTAAATACCAATCTGGCACTTCATTGTCTACCATTGCTTCAACCATATCGTCAGTTAACCCTTTACCTTTACGTACAAATTCCATTGTCTTGAAGGCGAGTGAAGGCTCTAAACCGTTATACATTAAATAAACCATAATATCATCACGACAACAAATAACACTTGATAAATCACAAGTTCCTGAGCGTATTAAATCTTGTGCGTTACCTAGCCAAACATCCGTACCATGTGATAATCCAGATATTCTAACTAACTCTGAAAATGTAGTTGGCTTGGTATCTTCTAACATTTGGCGCACAAATCCTGTACCAAATTCTGGCACACCAAATGTTCCAGTTTTACATAAAATTTGTTCTGAAGTTACACCTAAAGGTTCTGGCGAACTAAAAATACCCATAGTTTCCTTATCATCGACAGGTATCGTTTTAGGATCAATACCTGATAAATCCTGCAGCATACGAATCATCGTCGGATCATCATGTCCTAATATATCCAGTTTCAAAACGTTATCATGTATTGAATGGAAATCAAAATGAGTCGTCATCCAAGCCGATGATTGATCATCTGCCGGAAATTGAACAGGTGTAAAATCGTAGATATCCATATAATCTGGTACAACGATGATGCCTCCAGGGTGTTGTCCTGTTGTACGTTTTACACCAGTACAACCTTTTACGAGTCTATCAACTTCAGCGCCTCTTTTGTGAATACCTTGATCATTTAAAAATCCTTTCACAAAACCGAAAGCTGTTTTTTCAGCCACCGTACCAATTGTACCTGCACGAAAGACTTTATCTTCACCAAATAATTCTTTTGTATAATTATGAGCTTGTGGTTGATATTCACCACTAAAGTTCAAGTCGATATCAGGAACCTTATCACCTTTAAAACCTAAGAAAGTTTCAAAAGGAATATCCTGGCCTTCTTTAATTAAATCACATCCACATGTGGCACATTTTTTATCTGGTAAATCAAAACCAGAACCAACGGATCCATCGTTAAAGAACTCACTTTCTTTACATTCTGGACAAATATAATGTGGAGGTAATGGGTTAACTTCTGTAATTTCAGTCATTGTCGCTACAAAACTCGAACCTACAGAGCCACGTGATCCAACTAGATAACCGTCATCTAATGATTTTTTAACCAGTCTTTGTGAAATTAAATATATCACAGAAAAACCATTCCCAATGATACTTTCAAGCTCTTTCTCTAATCGGTCAATTACAATTTGTGGTAAATCTTCACCATACAATGCTCTGGCGTTAGCATAACTCATATCTCGTATTTCATCATTAGCACCTTCCATGCGGGGCGTATACAATTCATCCTTTATCGGAACTACGCGTTCGATACGGTCTGCTAAGTCATTTGTATTTTTCACAACTAATTCATGTGCTTTTGCTTCACCTAAGAAATGTAATTCATCTAACATTTCATCCGTAGTTCTAAAGTGCGCCTCAGGTAAAGTACTACGATTTAACGGGTTACCTGGCTGTGATGCTATTAAAATTTTACGTGCAATACCATCATGTTCATTTAGATAATGCGCGTTTCCTGTTGCAATAACAGGTATATCATTCACATCTCCAGCTTGGATGAGACGTTGATAAATTTCATGTAATGTTTCATTATCTCTCACCAATTCTCTATCTATTAAATCTTGGTATAATGCAGGTGGTTGTACTTCAATAAAATCATAGTATTTTGCTATTCTTTCCACTTGGGATTGGTCTTTTTGCATTACTGCAGTAAATACTTCACCTTCATCACATGCGGAACCAACAAGAATACCTTCTCGATATTCATCTAAAAGTGAACGTGGAATTCTAGGTGTTCTATAATAATATTTAACTAAAGATGCGCTTACTATTTTAAATAAGTTCTTTAAGCCCTGTTGATTTTGCACAATAAGTGTTACGTGATTTGGGCGAGCACGTTTATAAGCGTCTTCATTTGATAAAGACTTATTAATATCTTGATGATTATAAACTTCTGCTTCTTCTAATTGTTTTAACATCTTTATAAAAATATAAGCTGTTGCTTCAGTATCATAAATCGCTCTGTGATGTTGTGTTAAATCTACACCATATTTTTTAGCTAAAAAGTTCAGACCATGTTTTCCATATTCAGTGTTGATGGTTCTAGAAAGTTCAAGTGTATCTATCACACCGTTAGTTGATGCGCCTAGGCCAGTTTTTTCATAACCGGTATCAATGAACCCCATATCAAATGATGCATTATGTGCTACAAATATCGCGTCACCGACCCACGCTTTAAACTCGGTTAAAACAGTTTCAATTTCAGGTGCATTGACGAGCATATCGTCTGTGATATGCGTTAAATTCTTGATTGTTTCAGATAAACGTTCATGTGGATTACTAAAACGTTCAAACTTATCAATAATTTCGCCTTCTTGTACTTTTACAGCTGCGAGTTCGATAATTTTATCATACTGATTAGATAGACCTGTTGTTTCAACGTCAAAAACAACATATGTTGCAGTTTTTAAATCAATGTCTTGAGGCTTATACGCTATCGGCACACCATCATCGACCAACATGCCTTCCATGCCATAAATCATTTTAATATCATTTTTTTCTGCTGCAGCATGCGCATCTGGAAATGCTTGAACCACATTATGATCAGTAATTGCAATAGCTTTGTGGCCCCATTTAGCTGCTTGTTCTACATATGCACTTATATTCGGAATGCCGTCCATCTGACTCATGGACGAATGCAAGTGAAATTCTACGCGTTTTTCGTCTGCTTTATCTTGTTTAACTGCTTTTTTTATTTCTTCTATATCAGACATCATCATGACTAAATCACGTACGAATGTATCTTCTTCTATTCTGCCTTGTGCTCGAACCCACTTACCGACACTGAGAGCTTTAAAATGAGCTAAATCATCTTTATTTTTTCTAGTGAACATTTTCAATACTAAGGAGTCTGTATAATCTGTAACTTTTAGTTCTACAATATGGCGTCCACTCTTCAATTCTTTTAAATTAATATCAAAGATAACACCTTCAACTGCAACTTTAAATTCTTCTTCAATAATCGATTCAATTGGTTTTACATTTTCTATTTGAATTGGTTTTCCAATTTGACATTTAGCTACAGTACTTTCATTATTATCTTGTTGTTTAGCTTTTTCAGCACGCATCTTTTCTAACTTTTCAGTGGCTTCACGTGCACTTTGCTCATCTTCTTGTTGAATGTGTGCTTCTAACGATGCCAAGTCGTCTCCATTAGATGTATGGTCTGTTTCAAAAATGATACTGCTGATTGCAAAACCACATTGTTGAAATGCTTTAATCAAACTTCCATTGCACGCTTTGTCAAAATGATCTCGCTCTATATCATTCTGACACATGACTTTGAGCACATCCCCTGACATAATTAAGCGCTTTTGCTTAAGCTGACCTTTTACTTTAGGTGATAATTTTGTTTGGTCAATGCAATAACTAAAGTATTTCAATGCATATTCATCTTGATTCGCTTTATTTGTGATTGTAAAATTACAATCGACTTTAGCGATTGTTTTAAATTCTTCAGTAATTGCATTCATAAATAACAGATAATCTTCAATTGGTAAAAAATATGGAAATGTTATCTGAAATACCCAGGTACGATCCGTTGTTTTAACATCTACACGTGTTAATTCACTTTGTGCTAAAATTTCTGGATCCAAATGATCTGCAATTTTAATTTGATCAGCTAAAATCTTGAATTTTTCTTGATTTGTCATTGACATGACGATAACCACCTTACTATTAATTACACTACGTTACTATTTCATATAATTTCTTTAACTGTCGCGTTTGTATTTTGTACATTATCTATCTTATAACGTAAAACCTTTAATTTCTAATACTTAAACTTTACTATTTTTACATTATGGTTTCTTATCATAAATAAGAGCGGGAATGAAATCAAACATGATTCATTCGATTTCGCTTTCCCGCTCACTAATTAAGGATGATCAAACATTAAAGTACAGGTTAAACTAAAAGTTTCATCTAATACTTTTAGCAATGATATGCATTTATATAAAGTATATGCGTATTAATGCTTTAACTTACATCTTAATTTTAGCAACGTATATGATAGCAATCATTTTGTTAAAGTTGACTGTTGACTTATATACTTAGGTATAAATCATTAATAAAACTATTTAAGTTATCAATTTGAACATCTTCACTTTCACCTGTATCACGTCGTTTAACTTCTACGATACCTTCAGCAGCATTTTTACCAACTACTACTCTAATTGGTAATCCTATTAAATCGGCATCATTAAATTTAACACCTGCACGTTCTTTACGGTCATCATAAAGTACATCATATGTTTCTTTTAATTGTTTATATAATTGATCAGCCAATTCACGTTGTTCTTCTTTTTTAGGATTGATTGTAATTAAATGTAAATCAAATGGCGTTACTGATTTAGGCCATATAATACCATTTTCATCATTATTTTGCTCAACAATCGCACTTAAAGTCCTAGAAATACCTATACCATAACATCCCATTAATAAAGGTTTAGCTTTACCTTGATTATCCAGGAATGTTGCATTCATTGCTTCAGAATATTTAGTACCAAGTTTAAATACTTGCCCAACTTCAATTCCTTCGGCAAATTTAGCATCACCTGATCCATCAGCTAAAGGCTCTCCTTCTAAAATAAATCTAAAGTCTCCATAAGCTTCGATTTCAAAGTCACGCCCTACGTTTGCATTCAATAAATGGTAACCATCTTCATTAGCACCTACAACAATATTATTTAAATCTTTTATAAAATTATCAGCATATACTTTGATATTTTTATCGAAAATAGGACCAAGTGAACCAGGAGATGCACCTAATAAATTTTTAATTTCATCTTCTGTAGCTAATTCGATGTGATCCGTACCAAAGAATGCTTTTAATTTCACATCATTAATTTCATGGTGACCACGTACAAGTACCATAATAAATTCACCATCAACATTAAATACCATGGATTTTGTAATTTCATCCAGTGGTTTTTCTAAAAATGTTGCTAATGCTTGTGCTGTGTGTACTTGAGGTGTTTCTATTTTTGTTAATGACGCTATCTCATCATGCTTTTCATTGGGATGATATACAACCTCAGCTTTTTCAATATTAGCTGCATAATCACTATTTTCACTATAAACTATTGTGTCTTCACCAATTTCACTTAAAGCCATAAATTCATGTGTATGACTGCCACCAATAGCACCTGAATCTGCAACTACTGGTCGCGCATTTATTCCGACACGTTTAAATATGCGATCATATGCGTGATACATATCTTGGTATGTTTCATCTAATGAAGCCTCATCAGCATGAAATGAATATGCATCTTTCATAATAAATTCACGACCACGTAACAATCCAAAGCGCGGGCGTTTTTCATCTCTAAATTTAGATTGTATTTGGAATAAAGTAAGTGGTAATTGTTTATATGATTTAAGTTCATCTCTGATTACAGATGTTATAAGTTCTTCATGTGTTGGTCCAAGTGCAAACTCACGACCATGTCTGTCTTTCAAACGCATCAATTCTGGACCATATGCACTCCAACGACCGGATTCTTCCCATAGTTCTGCTTTTTGTAACGCTGGCATTAAAATTTCCACAGCGTCGATACGTTCCATTTCTTGTCTTACAATACTTTCAATGTGATTCAAAACTTTAGCAGCTAACGGTAAATAGCTATAAATACCACTCGTACTTTGTTTGATTAATCCTGCTTTTAACAAAAGTCTATGACTCAAAGCTTCAGCTGCTGCAGGTACCTCTTTCATCGTTGGTATAAATACTTTAGATTGTTTCATTTACATGCTCTCCTTTTATAAGAAATAACGTTGAATGTCATTCCACGTCACTAAGACCATTACAATTAATACAAATACTGCACCAATTGCAATAATTGTCGTTTCTGCTTTTTTGTTTAATGGTTTTCTGAAAATCGCTTCATATATTACAAATAAGATTCGTCCGCCATCAAGTGCTGGGACTGGTAATAAATTCATTAAACCTAAATTGACGCTTAGTAAAGCTGTCCAAGAAATCAAATTAATAATACCTGTTTTAACAACAGAGTCAACTGTATGATAGATACCGACTGGACCATTTAACATATCAAATGAAAATTGACCGGTGAAAATGCTCGCAATCATGCTTAAAATCGCGGTAAATATCAGTTTTCCAGCTACAATTGTTTGCTTTACGCCTTCAGTAATCGGTTTAAATACCGTATGTTCAGTAGAAGCAGTATAACCTAACAAATATTTAGTTTCTGAATGTGTTTTAGTTACTTTTTGTTCATATTTTTTTGGTTTTACTTGCAAGGTTTCTGTTTTACCATCTCGTTCTACTTTAATTTGTGTCTTTTTGTCTTTAACCTGTGATATTGCTTGATCTATATCAGATTTACTATTGATAGATTTGTCAGCAATTTTCACGATAGTATCACCTGTTTTTAAGCCTGCGTGTGCTGCTGGGCTATCTTGCGCCACTTTATCAACTGTATTTGTTGGTGTACCTTGATAATAAGCTAAGCCAATAAATAATACTAATGTAAGTAAAAAGTTAAATAATGGGCCAGCAAACAGTGTTAAGAATTTTTGATAAGGCTTTTTGTGTGTGAATTGTCGGTTTTTGGGAGCTATTTGAATTAAACTACCATTCTCAACAAAATAGGCTTTGTCAGCAATTTGATAATGATGTCTTTGCTGATCATATGCAGTTACACCTTCAATGTATAAATCTTCTTTAAAATCACATTGTTTAACTTCCATTGCTTCAATTTGTTGGAACTTATGTTGATCATCTAAAATGATATGTGTGATTTCATCTTTATCATTTAATTTTATCTTTACATGCATACCTGGTTGAACGGGTGGTTCCTCCAACCCGTCACCTGCCATTCTTACATATCCTCCAACAGGCAATAAACGAATGGTATATAAAGTTTCATTTTTTCTGAAACTAAAAATTTTTGGCCCCATTCCAATTGCAAATTCTGGACACATAATGCCAGCTCTTTTTGCAAAAAACATATGACCGTATTCATGAACTGTTACAAGAACACCAAATACGATTATAAAAGAAATAATTGTCACTAGAAAACTCAAATTGATACACCTCATATTTTCCGTAAGATTGTTCCATTATTTTTATATTGCTATAATATATAAGCTAATTTAATGCTTTTGATTATAAAATTATAACATAACAATACTAGCTGATACACGTAACTTTATACAGTAGAAAAAATTATCATGACTTAACACTTAAAATCTCTTACATATTTTAAAAACTTATGAAAAGGAGTTAAAAACTTAAATGTTTCATATGATTTCTCATCGACATTTAAATTCATAACTCCTTTTATTGTTCAATTATACAATTTTATTGGCACTTCGTTTACCTTAAAATCACTTATATTAAGAATATGTTTAATAATGGTAAGACAAACATAAAACTATCAAATCGATCTAATATACCACCGTGACCAGGTAAAATGCGTCCAGAATCCTTCACACCAAAATGACGTTTAAAGCCTGACTCTACTAAGTCTCCTAACTGACCAAACATACTTAAAATAACCGTACATAACAGTAGTAACCATATTGCAATATCAAAATCTATAAACATCATCATTACAAGCGGAACTATCAAACTACAAATAATGCCGCCAATAAACCCTTCAATTGTTTTATTGGGACTGATGACAGGCCATAATTTATGTTTACCCATTAATCTACCAAAAATATACGCGCCAGTATCTGTAGACCACACAATTAAGAAAGCTAAAAGTATGTAATGTAATCCTTCTGATCTAGTTTCATATAGATACATGAAGCCTATCCCTACATAAGCTATAGACATTAAACAAAAGGCAGCATCCATAAAACTAAATCTATTTTTAGAAAGTACTGTATAACTGAGTAAAATAAAACTCATTGCTATTAAAGATTTTAATTGTAAATCGTTTACCCATGTACCTGCTTCTTGCGGTATCATAATAATTAATATTCCTAATGCACTTATAATTCCTGGGATGGATAGGAACTTTATCATATTCATATTCAACAATTCTTTGAGACCTATAAATGCTAATAAATAAGAAAAAAGCATTAGTACAAGGCCACCCTTTAACAATACAGGTAGAAAAACAATAAGTGCTATTATTGCTGTTAAAGTTCTAACTTTCATACTATTCTCCTAACTATTTATAATCCCCCAAAACGTCTTTGACGAGATTGATAAATTTTAATACAGTTTATTAATTCTTCTTTGTCAAAATCTGGCCAAAATTTTTCATTGAATATAAATTCACTGTAAGATACTTGCCAGATAAGAAAGTTACTAATTCGTTGCTCACCTGAGGTTCTAATTAAAAGGTCTGGATCAGGATAATCGTGGGTCATTAAATGTTCGTTAATCAATTGCTCTGTAATATGATCACTGGATAAGCCTTCTGAAGATAATTTTTCATAAATTGATTTTACACTATGGACAATTTCAGCACGTCCACCATAGTTAATTGCAAAAATTAATTTTAATCCTGTGTTTGCTTTGGTCTGTTCTTTTGCCTTATTAATCGCTTCAAGTGTTGCAGTTGGTAAATCATTTAAAAAACCAATCGTTTCTACTTTAACATTATTTTCTATTAATTCAGGTAAAAAGGTTTTTAAAAAGGTAACCGGCAAGTTCATGATATAATTGACTTCATTTTTAGGTCTTGTCCAATTTTCAGTTGAAAATGCATACAACGTTAAATATTTAATACCTAAATCACTAGCTTCTTTAGTTATTTTTTTAATCGTTTGCATACCTTGATAATGGCCTTTGATTCTAGGCAATTTTCTTTGTTTAGCCCAGCGTCCATTGCCATCCATAATAATTGCTATATGATTAGGTACATTATGTAAATCCAACTCATTGTTGGATGCATTAGGCTGGTTTTTTTTCTTGTTTAGCTTTTTAAACATGGTATTTCCTCCGAGCGTTATCATCTCTGCTTATTAAATTAGCTTCTAAATGCAATTATCTATCATTTTATCATACTAGATAAGCGCAATGAATAAACAAATAAAAAAACTGTACCAAAGTCTGATTTGATACAGTTCAGATAAATTTATAATATGCTTCATTTTCAATACCAAACAACTTAATGTTGAGTATTTACTCACAAAAAACATATCATAATTACCATGTTTATACTGACATAATATCTTGTTCTTTTTCTTCTAATAATTTATCAATGTCATTTATAGAATCGTCAGTTATTTTTTGTACTTCATTCGTTTGAGTTCTTAAGTCATCTTCAGTGATGTCACCGTTTTTCTCTTGCTTTTTAAGTTCGTCATTCGAATCACGGCGTACATTTCTAACTGCAACTTTAGAATCTTCACCAATTTTTTTAACTTCTTTTACAAGCTCTTTACGACGTTCTTCTGTTAATGCAGGCACACTTATACGAATGACCTCACCATCACTAGATGGGTTTACGCCTAAGTTTGCTGCATTAATTACTTTTTCAATATTAGCCACTGATGTTTTGTCGTATGGTGAAATGACTAAAAGACGAGCTTCTGGTACATTGATACTCGCTAATTGTTGAATAGGTGTTGGTGCTCCATAATAATCAACAGTTACACCGTTTAAAAGGTTTGAATTTGCTCTACCAGCACTAATATTAGCTAACTCTCTTGAAAGACTATCAATTGATTTTTTCATCTTTGTTTTCGTGTCATTAATTATGTCACTCATTTTATACACCTCTAAATTATTTTGTAATTAATGTTCCTATTTTTTCACCCATAACAGCGCGTTTAATATTTCCTTCTTCTGTGATAGAGAATACATTCAACGGGATATTGTTATCCATACAGAAAGAAGATGCTGTTGAGTCCATGACTTGTAAGCCTTCTTGTAACATTTGAATATGTGTTAAATGTTCATATTTAACCGCATTTTCATCTTTTTTAGGATCTGCAGAATAGACACCATCAACATTATTTTTGCCCATTAAGATAACATCTGCTTCAACTTCAGCAGCACGTAAAGCTGCAGTTGTGTCAGTTGAGAAGTATGGATTACCTATGCCAGCAGCAAATATAACAACACGCTTTTTCTCTAAGTGTCTAATTGCGCGACGACGAATATAAGGTTCTGCAACTTGTTTCATCTCTATAGAAGTTAATACACGTGTATCACACTCTAATTGTTCCAAACTGTCTTGTAGTGCTAAAGCATTCATAACAGTAGCTAGCATGCCCATATAATCTGCTGTACCACGATCCATACCTAGATCACTACCAGTTTTACCTCTCCAGATATTACCTCCGCCAACAATCACTGCAATTTCACAATCCATTTTTGCTACCTCAGCTACTTGTTGAGCAACACTTTTAATAATTATGGGATTTATCCCGAATCCATCTTCACCTGCTAGTGCTTCACCACTTAATTTTAAAACGACACGTTTATATTTAGAAGTTTGAGCCATTGTCTTATCCTCTCTATTGTGAAAATATGTATTTGATACAAGTAAAGAAGACACAGTAGAACTTCCAATATAAAAGTAAGTCTTTCATACGGAGCACAAAAAGGTGTCTTCTTTCTTGTTCAAACTATGAAATATTATTTCATTTGTCCTTTTACTTCGTCAGCAAAGTTTTCTTCACGTTTTTCCATACCTTCGCCTACTTCATAACGTACGAAGTCAACTAGTTTTCCACCTTTTGATTTTAAGAAAGCTTCAACTGTTTGATCAGGATCTTTAACAAAGTTTTGGTCAACTGCACAAATTTCTTGTAAATATTTACGTAAACGACCTTCAACCATTTTTTCAACAATTTTTTCTGGTTTGCCTTCGTTTAAAGCTTGTTGTTTCAATACTTCTTTTTCATGAGCAATTTCATCTTCACTTACTTGTTCAGATGAAACATATTTAGGGTTAATCGCAGCAATATGCATAGCTACATCTTTAGCAGCATCGCTATCAGTAGTACCTTCAACAACTGTTAATACACCGATACGTCCACCCATGTGTAAATATGAACCAAATGCATCATTATCTGATTTTGTTCTAACAGCAAAACGACGGATACTTAATTTTTCTCCGATTGTAGAGATTGCTTCTTTCATGCGTTGGTCTACAGTTTTACCGTCAGCTAATTCAGATTCTAATAAAGCTTCAACAGTATCAGCTTTACTCTCTAACACTTGTGTAGCAATTTCTTTCACTAATTCTTGGAAACCTTCGTTACGTGCTACGAAGTCAGTTTCTGAATTAATTTCTACGATTGCCGCTTCATTTCCTTTTTCTTCTACATGTACTAGTCCTTCTGCAGCGATACGGTCAGCTTTTTTAGCTGCTTTCGCAATACCTTTTTCACGTAGGTAATCAATAGCTTTATCAATATCACCATCAGTTTCTGTCAACGCTTTTTTACAGTCCATCATACCAGCGCCAGTTTTTTCACGTAATTCTTTTACAAGTTTAGCTGAAATTGCCATTTCATATTCCTCCATTATTTAATGAATTTTAATATATTTATTTTAAAAAAAGGTGATAAGCTTAAATATCTTATCACCCATTTTACATTATTCTTAGTTTGATTCAACAGAAGTGTTTTCTTCAGTTGTTTCTGCTTCAGTAGCTTCTTCTTTTGATTCATTTAAATCAATGTTTTGTTCAGCCGCTACTTCTTCATTTGATACACCTTGTTGACCTTCTAAGATTGCATCTGCCATTTTACCTGTTAATAACTTAACGGCACGGATAGCATCATCGTTTGCAGGGATAACATAATCGATCTCATCTGGATCACAGTTAGTATCCACAATACCAACGATTGGGATGTGTAATTTACGTGCTTCAGCAATTGCGTTGCGCTCTTTACGAGGGTCAACTACAAATAATGCTTGAGGCATAGATTTCATATCACGAATTCCGCCTAAGAATTTAATTAAACGGTCATATTCTTTTCTTAGTTCTACTACTTCTTTTTTAGGTAATACTTCGAATAAGCCATCTTCTTCCATTTTTTCAATTTCAGAAATACGTTTGATACGTTTTGAAATTGTTTTATAGTTAGTTAAAATACCACCTAACCATCTTTGGTTAACGTAGAATTGACCAGCACGTTCAGCTTCAGCTTTCACTGATTCTTGTGCTTGTTTTTTCGTACCAACAAATAAAACTTTTCCGCCATCTTCTGAAATTTGTTTTATAAAGTTGTAAGCTTCTTCTACTTTCTTCACTGTTTTTTGTAAGTCGATAATGTAGATACCGTTTCTTTCAGTGAAGATGTATCTTTTCATTTTTGGGTTCCAACGGCGTGTTTGGTGACCGAAGTGAACACCTGCTTCTAGTAATTGTTTCATTGAAATTACTGCCATAAATAAAATCCTCCTATTGGTTTTTTACCTCCATAAAAAGCTCATATAAACACGATAACAATTTATCGCACCCTTTATACTTCCGCTCTCTATGTGCGTATTGGCTTAATAGCCGTGAATAAATATATCATATTCATACATATAAAGCAATAGTTCAGCTTATAATTTCTCATTTATAATAGTGAAGATTCAAGTCATATTTTTATCAATTCAAATATCACTGTAACACTTTATATAGTAAGCAGTTTCCATTATAAAATGTTATTGTATTTATTTTTTACATATTCACTAAATAAACGCATAACGCATGGATATACTAAATGATATGAAAGCGTATATAGCAATCACATTTAATAGTGATTCTACATTTTATTTTATTCTATCTAATTCATCTAAGAATTTTTCTTTTTTAACTTTAATAAACGTACCTTTCATACCTAAAGAACGTGATTCAATAACTCCTGCGCTTTCTAACTTACGCAATGCATTAACAATCACAGAACGTGTAATTCCAACCCTGTCAGCTACTTTAGAAGCAATCAACAAGCCTTCTTTACCACCTAATTCTTCAAAAATATGTTCAATCGCTTCACTTTCTGAGTATGATAATGAATTGATTGCCATATTAATCGCAGCTTTATCTCTAGCTTCTTGTTCAACTTCATTATGTTTTTCACGCAGAATTTCCATACCAATAACTGTAGCCGCATACTCACCTAAAACAAGATCATTTTCAGAAAAGTCGTCTTGTACACGTCCTAGCACTAACGTACCTAGTCTTTCTCCGCCACCTAATATTGGAAAGATAGTTGACTTACTATCTTTAAATACATCTTCGTTTTCAGGTGGAAAAACTGAAAGATCACTTTCGATTCCAATATTGGATTCTGTTTCTTTTACATCCATTAACTTATCTGTATATTCCACAGGTATGTGTCTATTTTCTAGCATTTGAATAATACGTTCATTTTTTAACAATTCATTTAAACTTGACCCTAAAATTTTACCTTTTCTTGACACAATGAAAACATTTGTCACTGTTACACTACTTATCGTTTGTGCGACGTCTTTAAAGTCTACAGCGATTCCTTTGTGCTTTTGCAAAAGTGTATTTAATTCTCTTGTTTTTGATAATAAGCTCATATTACTTCTCCTTTTTGTTTATATTATAAAATAAATGCACTTAAATCTTTATTTGTTGAAATTGATTTCAACTTATCATCAACATATTGAGGTGTGATATCTACAACGGCATGTGGCATGCTCGGTGCTTCGAACGATAAATCTTCTAACATTTTTTCAAGTATTGTATGCAATCTACGCGCACCAATATTATCTGTATCTTGGTTAACTTGAAAGGCAATCTCTGCCAAACGTTTAATCGCTTCTTCAGTGAAATTCACCGTTACTTGTTCCGTTTGGAGTAGCGCTTCATACTGTTTAATCAATGATAATTTGGGTTCAGTTAAAATGCTTACAAAGTCTTCCACAGAAAGGCTTTCTAATTCAACACGAATTGGGAATCGACCTTGTAATTCAGGTATTAAATCACTTGGTTTTGAAACATGGAATGCACCAGCACCAATGAATAGCATATGTTCAGTATTAACAGTACCATATTTAGTTTGAACCATGCTACCTTCAAGTATAGGTAAAATATCTCTTTGTACACCTTGTCGTGAAACATCTTGACCTGAATTTTGATTGTTAGTAGCCACTTTATCTATTTCGTCAATAAAAATAATTCCCATTTGTTCGGCTAGCTCAATGGCCTCTTGATTGGCAGTTTCTTGGTCAATCAGTTCATCCGCATATTCATCAGTCAAAATATTTCGAGCAGTTTTGACAGGGACTTCTCTTTCCACTTTTTTCTTAGGCATTAGTTGGTTCATCATATCTTGCATTTGTTGGTTTTGATTTGTACCTAACATACCTAAAGCACCTGGGTCCTGTTCGACTTTTAATCTCACTTTTTCTTCTTCAAGTGAACCATTTAATAATTGTTGTTTGATTTCAGAACGCTTTGTTTTGATTTCTTCAGTTGGCGTTTCTTCATCATCGTCCTCATTATTTTGACCAAAATTAGGTATTGCTCCGCCAAAAAGAGACTCTAAAGGGTTGTTGCTGTTAGTGCTATTTGCTTTCTTTTTCATGCTTGGAACTAAAAGTTTAACTAATTTTTCGTTTGCTTTACTTCGTGCTTCATCTTCAACTAACGCTTTCTTTTGCTCTTTTACCAATCTAACAGCAATATCAACTAAGTCTCTAACCATACTTTCAACGTCACGCCCAACGTAACCTACTTCTGTGAATTTCGTAGCTTCTACTTTAATAAAAGGCGCACCAACCACTTTAGCCATGCGTCGCGCAATTTCAGTTTTCCCTACGCCAGTTGGTCCAATCATTAAAATGTTTTTCGGTGCAATTTCTTGTTTCTCTTCGTCAGAAAGTAGGCTTCGTCTATATCTATTTCTTAATGCTACTGCTACCTTGCGTTTAGCGTCATCTTGACCAACTATATATTCGTTAAGTTTTGAAACGATATCTTTTGGCGTTAATTTAATACCATTCGACTCCATATGAGAAATACCTCCGTTACTTTATTTTCTTCAAAAATCCATTATTTATTATACATTTATTTCATAAATTTTTACTTTTTGTTATTACAACATATTTTAAAATATAAGTTTTTTAAAGTTCTTCCACAACGATTTGGTCATTCGTAAACACGCAAATATCAGAGGCAACCTTTAAACTTTCATATGCCATCTCACGCGCACTTAAATCAGTAGCATGACGTTTTAATGCTCTACCTGCACTTAAGGCATAATTGCCACCGGATCCAATTGCAATTAAATCATCATCTGGCGCAATCACTTCTCCAGTACCACTTACGACTAGTATTGAATCTTTATCCATCACAATAAGCATCGCTTCTAGCTGTCTTAACTGTTTATCGCCTCTCCATTCTTGCGCTAACTCAACAGCGGCTCTTTCTAAATTACCGCTAAACTGTTGTAATTTTGTCTCGAACTTTTCAAATAGTGTAAAAGCATCTGCCACACTACCTGCGAATCCAGCTAACACTTTATCATTATATAAGCGTCGAACTTTTCTAGCGGTTTTTTTCATAATAACTTGTTCGCCAAGTGTTACTTGTCCGTCACCAGCCATTGCCGAATGTCCATTATGTTGTACTGCGTAAATAGTTGTCGCATGAATAGATGTACTCATATTTTAATTCTCCTTTTTTGCACGAGGATGTGCATTTAAATATACTTTTTTTAATTGATCATTCGTAACATGTGTATAACGACCTGTCGTCGATAAATTGACATGTCCTAGTAATGATTGCACTGTTCTTAAGTCAGCACCCTGATTTAACATATGTGTAGCAAATGTATGTCTTAATTTATGCGGATGTATATCTGTTACACCTGCAGTTCGTTTCACTACATCATTTAACACATAACGAATGCCACGCTCAGTGATAGGCGCACCGTTCATGTTAACTAACAAATAGTCGTGTTCAGTACCTTTTTTAGGACTAAATGCTTCTAAGTAATGTTCAATGCTTTGTTTACAAAATTCACCGAAAGGGATAAACCTTTCTTTACCACCCTTACCTAAAACTTTAACACCTGGTAAATTCATATCCAAATCTTGCTCTTTGATATTTACTAACTCTGATACCCTGATACCAGTAGCATATAAAAGCTCCAAAATAACACGATCTCTTAATCCTTTTTTTAAATCTTTATCTACTGTTTTAAATAATGCTTCCATTTCTTCTTCATAAAAAAAGTGCGGTAAATATTGTTCTTTTTTCGGATGAACTAATTGTATAAATGGATTTATGACACTTTCGTCTTGTACCATCCAATACTCATAAAAACTTCTCAGCGTAGAAATTTTACGAGAAACCGATGTTCTTTTCAAGTTTTTTGAATATAAAAAACTTAGGTAATTTCTAGCATCTTTATATTCAAAATTAGCTAAGCTTAAATGCTCTTGATTTAAAAAATCATTAAATTGCTCTAAATCATCATGATATGATTTCAATGTATGTTCAGAAAAATGTCGTTCTACTTTAAGCATGTATAAATAAGCTTGTTGGATTTCTTCCAATAAAAACCCCTCCATCGATATAAATTGTAGCATATCGATAGAGGGAACTGCGAAACATAACTATTAAATTGAGAAAAACTTTTTTTAATTTTCTGAATCAATATTTCACTATATTAACATCATAATGTTTCTTTAAAGTTGTCCAAATATGTCAAAGCTCTATGAGCAAGTTGTTCATATCTTATTTTTTTATCTTTAATTTTTTCATCTAAATCCGGTAGCAAACCAAAATTGGCATTCATCGGCTGGAAGTTTTTTTCATTTTTCGCATGAGCAATATAATAAGCCATGCTACCCAGCATCGTTTCTCTAGGGAAAATAACCCTTCCTTTATTTTCAACTTTATGAGCTACGTTGATACCAGCAATCAAGCCGCTTGCTGCACTTTCTACATAACCTTCTACACCAGTCATTTGACCAGCAAAATGAAGAGATTCTCTTCCTTTTAATTCATAAGTTTCAGTGAGTACATCAGGGGAGTTAATAAATGTGTTTCTATGCATGACACCATATCGAACAATTTCAACATTCTCTAAACCTGGTATCAATCTAAGTACTTCTTTTTGTGCACCCCACTTTAGATGTGTTTGAAACCCTACTAAATTATACAAAGTACCAGCAGCATCGTCTTGACGTAACTGTACAACTGCATATGGTATTTCGCCAGTCTTGGGATCTTCTAAGCCAACTGGTTTCATCGGACCAAACAATAACGTTTTACGTCCACGTGCTGCCATTACTTCAAATGGCATACAACCTTCGAAATATTTTTCTTTTTCAAATTCATTCACTGGTGCGACCTCTGCTTCTAATAAAGCATCATAAAATCTGTTAAACTCTTTTTCCGTCATCGGACAATTTAAATAAGCAGCTTCACCTTTATCATAACGTGACTTTAAATAAACTTTATTCATATCAATACTATCTTTTTCAATAATCGGTGCTGCAGCATCATAAAAATATAGTTGATCTTTACCTGTTGCGTCAACAATTTCTTGAGCTAATTGATCTGTTGTTAATGGACCAGTAGCAATGATTGTATATCCATCAGGTATAGTGTTAATTTCTTCATTAATTACAGTTACATTCGGATGGTTTTTCAATGTTTCAGTAATATACCCTGCAAAATCATGTCTATCTACAGCTAACGCACCACCAGCAGGAACACGCGCTTTGTCTGCTGCAGTTATAACCAATGAATCCATTCGACGCATTTCTTCTTTCAATACACCCACGGCATTCGTAAGCGCATTGCCACGTAATGAATTGGAACAAACTAATTCAGCAAATTTATCTGTATGATGTGCCGGCGTTTGTTTAACTGGCCTCATTTCAATTAAATTTACATGAATGCCTCTTTGCGCTAATTGATAAGCGGCTTCTGAGCCAGCTAAGCCAGCCCCTACAACATTGACAATTTGAGTCATATATATATCCTCCTATACAAAAAAAATAGCAACTACGACACTATTTTATAAGCTAAATAACATATCTCTACATTATAAATATGAATCGTAAGTTGCTAAATATTATTAAAAAATACAGTTTCCTTTTCTAATAATCAATTTATATATTTGTTATTTTTGTTCTTCTTCTTTGTAATCACAATTTGAGCAAACAACCTGACTTTTACGTCCTTGTTTTTTCTCAACTAAATAATGTTCACATTTTGGACAATCACGTCCAATAGGTTTATCCCAAGTTACAAAATCACATTCGGGATATTTAGAACAACCATAGAAGATACGATTTTTCTTAGACTTACGTTCAACGACATCGCCCTCTTTACATTTAGGGCAAGTCACACCAATTGTTTTGACGATTGCTTTAGTGTTTCTACAATCAGGGAAGTTTGAACATGCCATAAATTTACCATATCGACCCATTTTTATAACCATTGGTGCACCGCAAACTTCACAATCTTCTCCTGCAGGTTCATCTTTAATTTCTATTTTTTCCATTTCTTCCTCTGCACGTTCAACATCTTGCTTAAAACTATTATAGAAATCTGAAATAACTTTTTTCCAAGCAATTTCACCTTCTGCAACTTTATCGAGTAATGTCTCCATATTAACTGTAAAATCTACATCTATAATTTCTGGGAAATATTCTTTTACTTGTTCATGAACAATTTCGCCTAATTCGGTAGGAACAAACCGTTTACTTTCATTTTTAACATAGTTCCTTTTTTGTATAGTATCAATTGTCGGTGCATAAGTTGAAGGACGACCAATTTTCATTTCTTCTAAAGTTTTTACCAATCTTGCTTCTGTATAACGTGGTGGAGGTTGAGTGAAATGTTGTGAAGGTTCAATATTGGTTGCTGTAACCATTTCACCTTCATTGATATTAGGTAATTTATTTTCTTTACCTTCATCTCCATCATCTTTTGTTTCAACGTATAAAGTCATAAAACCTTTGAATTTAATTGTTTGCCCATTTGCTCTGAATTTCAAATCATTTTGTGTTAAATCTAATGCTACTGTATCTAAAATAGCAGGTGCCATTTGACTTGCTACAAAACGCTCCCAAATTAATTTATACAGTCTATGTTGATCTCTAGTTAAATAATTTTTCATTTCGCTAGGTGTACGTAAAGTACTTGATGGTCTTATAGCTTCGTGTGCATCTTGATCTCCTTGACCTTTAGATTTACGATTCGAAGTATATTCATTACCATAAGTGTCTTTAATATAATCCTTGGCTTCACTTTTAGCTTGTTCAGAAATTCTAGTAGAATCTGTACGCATATAAGTGATTAAACCAACTGTACCTTGTCTTTTCAAGTCAATACCTTCATATAATTGTTGGGCAAGCATCATTGTTTTACGCGCTTTGAAATTCAATTTTCTTGCAGCTTCTTGTTGAAGTGTTGAAGTCGTAAATGGATTGGCAGGATAACGCGTCTTTTCTTTTTTTGTTACCTTTGTAACTTCAAATTGATCCCCATCAAGCTGTGATGTAATCGTCTCAACATCATTTTTATTAGTTAATTTGTATGGCTTGTTTTTATAATGTAAGAATTTAGCACTAAATTTAGATTTTTTATATCTAAATTCTCCTTCTATTTTCCAATATTCTTCTGGTTTAAAATTTCTAATTTCATTTTCACGATCAATGACTAATCTTAATGCGACAGATTGTACGCGACCAGCAGAAAGTCCTTTTTTAACTTTCTTCCATAAAACAGGAGAAATATTATAACCAACTAAACGGTCTAAAATTCTTCTAGCTTGTTGTGCATCCACAAGTTCCATTTCTATGCCTCTAGGATGTTTAAAACTTTGTTTCACTGCATCTTTGGTTATTTCATTAAATACTACTCTATTTTCAGTAGCGTCTTCTAAATTCAATATATTCGCTAAATGCCAAGCAATTGCCTCACCTTCACGGTCGGGGTCACTTGCTAAGAATATATTTTTTGCTTTCTTAGCATGTTTTTTTAATTCCTTAACAACAGGGCCCTTACCGCGTATAGTAATATATTTGGGTTCATAGTCATTTTCTACATCTACGCCCATTTGGCTTCTTGGCAAATCTCTTACATGCCCCATAGATGCGATAACTTTATATTTTTTACCTAAATATTTTTCAATGGTTTTAGCTTTTGCAGGCGATTCAACTATGACTAAATTTTCTGCCAAAGTAGTTACCCCCTTGCATTTCTAATTACAAAGATAAATGATAAACGGTCTATTTTGTTTTTGTCAATGTTTTTAATTTTAAATTTATTTAATCAAAGGCGTATTTAGAATTAAATAAAGGAAAAGACACTGTTTATACACATCTTTTTCAACTATAAAACAATTGTTCAAATAAATACATTGATCTAAATTTTAGTTAAAATCATCTATGATGTCTTTCGCAGATATAACAATTTTCGCCCCTTCTTGCGCACTTATTAAGTTCCCCATTGTCATATCATTGAACATCGAACCTGGCAAAACATATACTTCTCTATTTTGTTCTAATGCACAATTAGTCGTAATAGAAGTACCACTTTTAATTGTAGATTCTGTGATCAAAACCCCTTTTGATAAACCACTAATTAATCTATTTCTTTCTGGAAAATGATGTTTAAGCGGCTTTTGATATGGTAAATATTCACTTATGACTAAGCCAGTGCGCTCAAGTTGATTTCTAATATTTTGCGTTGATTTGGGATAATGATTAAGATGGCCAAATCCTAACACCGCAATCGCTGACATTTGATTGTCTAATGCATGTTGATGTGCTGCTTGGTCTGCACCTTCTGCTAATCCAGAGACTATGGTTAGATCTTTCTTTTTAAATGAAGGGAAAAGGAATTTCAATGCATCCCCTGTATATCGAGTAGCATGTCTAGATCCAACGATTGCAAGGGTTTGATCACGCGTTGTTAACGTGATATCTCCTTTATAAAAAAGTATAAGTGGAGGATCATGTATTTCGCGAAGCAATTTCGGATATGATGGATGGTTAATACCAATAAAATTAATGTTCCATTTATGTAATTGAATAAGAATGGCATCAATGGGATTGTTTACAAAATCTTGATATATTTGATCTTTCTTTTTAGATTTAATTGTTGATAAATATAGTTGTAATATTGCTTGCTGCTCGTGTTTATTGTAAAACATAAAATCATTCTTATATTTCAGCAATCGATGTATTTGATGTGTGGACAATCCTGAGAAACGCAATTTTAAAAATAAATAATCTATGTTCATATATCGTACTCCTTTATAAAATAATTATAAAGTAAAACGATATAAAGTTTGTTTACAAATTAAATTCATTTAGACTGTATTTGTAATCTAGTTTTAAGAAGAAATTTAAATACGTACCCCACACTACTTCAACACCATACAAAATTCAAACACTGAAAATAGCACAAACTCCAACATATTTTAGGAGTTTGTGCTCATTTTTAAGCTATTCTATTATTAAATTGCTTTATTTAATAGTAAGTAACTGTTCATAGATACCAGCTTCTTTTGCAGCATCAATTAATGTTGTGCCAATTTCTGATGGTGTATCAGCAGTTTTCACACCACAACTGTTTAGTGTTTTAATTTTCTCTTCTGCTGTACCTTTACCGCCAGAAACAATTGCGCCAGCATGACCCATACGTTTTCCTGGAGGAGCTGTTTGTCCACCAACGAAACCTACAACAGGTTTATTCATGTTAGCTTTAATCCATTCGGCAGCTTCTTCTTCAGCAGTACCACCGATTTCACCAATCATAACAACTGCTTTCGTTTCATCATCTTCATTAAATTGTTTTAATACATCAATAAAGTTAGTACCGTTAACTGGATCTCCTCCGATACCTACTGCAGTAGTTTGACCAATGCCTTCTTCAGTCAACTGATGTACAGCTTCATAAGTTAATGTACCTGAACGTGAAACGACGCCCACATGGCCTTTTTTGTGTATATAACCAGGCATGATACCAATCTTACATTCATCTGCAGTAATAACACCTGGACAGTTTGGTCCAATCACACGTGTTTTCTTGCCTTCTGAATAACGTTTTACTTTAACCATATCGATAACTGGAATATGCTCCGTGATACATATAGCTAAATCTAACTCAGCTTCAATACATTCTAAAATAGCATCTGCTGCAAATGGAGCAGGTACATAGATTACTGAAACAGTTGCACCAGTTTCTTCTTTAGCTTCTTCAACAGTATTGAAAACTGGTACGCCTTCTACTACTTGTCCACCTTTACCTGGAGTTACCCCTGCAACAATTTGCGTACCATATTCAAGCATTTGTTTTGTATGGAAAAGTGCAGTAGACCCTGTGATACCTTGTACAATTACTTTTGTATTTTTATCTATCATTACGCTCATCTTAGCGTTCCCATCCTTTCCTTACGCTTCTTTTACAAGTTTTACGATTTTTTGTGCGCCTTCTGCCATTGTTGCAGCTGGTTCAATAGCTAATCCTGATTCATTCAGAATTTCTTTACCTCTTTCAACATTTGTACCTTCTAAACGTACAACTAACGGTAAAGTTAGTTCAACTTCTTTAACTGCAGCAACAATACCTTCAGCAATGATATCGCATTTCATAATACCACCAAAGATATTAACAAAGATACCTTTTACGTTTTCATCACCTAATATGATTTTAAACGCTTCAGTAACTTTTTCTTTCGTTGCGCCGCCCCCTACGTCAAGGAAGTTCGCTGGATTACCACCAAAGTGATTAATTGTATCCATTGTCGCCATTGCAAGACCAGCACCATTTACCATACAACCAATGTCGCCATCTAATGCAATGTATGATAAATCATATTTAGAAGCTTCGATTTCTTTTGGATCTTCTTCTTCTAAATCGCGTAATTCTTGGATATCTTTATGTTTAAATAACGCATTATCATCAAAATTAAGTTTTGCATCTAATGCAAGTACTTGTCCATCACCTGTAGTTACAAGTGGGTTGATTTCAACAATTGAACAATCTTTTTCAATAAATACATTATAAAGTGATACTAAAAATTTAGCTGCTTTATTAATTGATTCTTTAGGAATATTAATATTGAAAGCAATTCTTCTTGCTTGATAAGGCGCTAATCCAACAACTGGATCGATTGTTTCTTTGAAGATTTTTTCAGGTGTCTCAGCAGCAACCTTTTCGATTTCAGTACCGCCTTCTTCTGATGCCATCAAAGTTACTCTGTCAGTTGCACGATCGATTACAAATCCAACATAATATTCTTTTTGAATGTCGCAGCCTTCTTCTATGTAAAGGCGCTTAATTTCTTTACCTTCTGGCCCTGTTTGATGTGTTACTAATGTTTTACCTAATAATTCTTTCGCATATGTTTCCACTTCAGAGAGTGATTTTGCAATTTTAACGCCGCCTGCATTACCTCTACCCCCGGCGTGAATTTGCGCTTTTACAACATATACATTTGAATCTAATTCTTTTGCCTTTTCAACTGCTTCTTCAACAGTAAATGCTACACGTCCTTCTGGGACAGCAACGCCCATTGAACGAAATATTGCTTTACCTTGATACTCGTGGATATTCATTCTCCATCCTCCTGTTTCTTAGGTTAAGTTCATATTTAATTATAGGAAATGAAAGCGCTATTGTAAACTGATTTAAACTACTTATTTCAATTCTTTTAATTTTTAGATTATTTATAAAGCGATTTAATTGGTTGAAATGTTTTTCTGTGGGCATTTAAAATGCCGTGATTTTTAATTGCATCTAAATGTTGTTGCGTTCCGTAACCAACGTTTTTTTCAAACCCATACTCCGGAAACTTTTGTGCAAGCTGTGTCATATATCTGTCCCTATTTTCTTTAGCTAGGACACTTGCTGCAGCAATTGATACACTTTTAGCATCACCTTTCACAAGTGATGTTTGATCGATATCTGTTTCTAGTGTCATCGCATCAATGAGTAAATGGGTTGGCTGAACAGGCAATCCGTTGATCGCACGTTTCATAGCTAATTTTGTTGCTTCATAAATGTTGATTTCATCAATTTCTTCTACAGTGGCATAGCCGAATGCATAAGCATGTAATTCATCTAATAATTGGCACTCTAATACTTTTCTTTTTTTGGCAGTCAGTTGCTTCGAATCATTGAGGCCTGTAAAGTGATGATCATGATTTAATATCACCGCACATGCAACAACTGGTCCTGCGAGTGGGCCTCTGCCTACTTCATCGATACCACAAATCATCGCATTTCCATCATTTGCTAATATTTGATTTTCATAAAAAGTCATAGCTTGATATTGATTTAATAATTGTTGTTCCTTATCTAGTTGCTTGATTCGTGTTGCTATGGCTTTTTGGACACCTTTACGGTCATCTTTATAAAATGGTTGAAGCTGGATTTCATTAACTGAGTGTAAGGTGGCTAAGTGGTCTTTAATATCTTTTATCGTTTGCTTCATAAATTCACGTTACACTTCCATTTCTTTAATAACATCAAACGTATATGTTCCTATTTTCGCATTTCTAATTTCATGTATGATTAATTCAATGACCGCTTCATAGTCAACTTCATTACCACTACGCAACAATCCTCTACGACGTCCAATAGCATCAAACCATTCTATATTTTCTGCTTCTATCGGTACATCTATTTTATAATGATTTTTCAATCCTTCATAATCATGCGTTTTTAAAAATTCAAGACCGTAAATGGCAACTTCATCTAAATGAACGATACTATCTTTAATCGCACCTGTAATACTTAGTTTTTTTCCTACGAGTTGGTCTTCAAATTTGGGCCAAAGTATACCTGGTGTATCTAATAATTGGAGCGAATTGCCAACTTTGATCCATTGTTGTTGCTTTGTAACACCAGGTGTATTTCCAGTTTTAGCAATAGATTTGTGGGCTAACTTATTAATAAGTGTAGATTTCCCAACATTAGGAATGCCGACGATCATCGCACGAATCGCACGTGGTTTTAATCCTTTTTTCTTTTCACGATCAAATTTTTCTTGTGTTGCTTTAATAGCTGCTTGTTCTACTAATTTTAGTCCTTTTCCATGTTTAGCATCAATCGCCACAGGATAATAGCCTTTTTCTTTAAAATAAGACTCCCATTTTTCTAATTCTTTTAAATTCGCCATGTCTTTTTTATTCAGAATCACTACTCTCGGTTTTTGCTGTATAACATCATCAATCATTGGGTTTCTTGAACTATAAGGAATACGAGCATCTACTAGTTCAAAAACAACATCTACTTTCTTTAATTGTTCTGCAACTTCTCGTTTTGCTTTCGCCATATGCCCTGGATACCATTGAATTACCATGTACATCACCTTTCTCATACGTTTATGTTTCAAAATTATATATTTTACTCATACCATTCATTGACCTTAAAATCATAACATGAGGGGTGAATAGTTATAAATAAAAATTTGTATTTACTTTATTAAAAAAACTCATTCACACTATTTAGTCAAGTCCAGACTCCTG
>NZ_JAESLH010000031.1:2278-4975 GCF_017892545.1 Staphylococcus sp. GDY8P67P | reverse complement strand
CTCTCCCAGCTGAGCTTATCCTCCGTTTATATTTGCCTGGCAACGTCCTTCTCTTGCGGATCGTAAGTCCGACTACCATCGGCGCTAAGGAGCTTAACTTCTGTGTTCGGCATGGGAACAGGTGTGACCTCCTTGCTATAGTCACCAGACAATGTCATGTATAAAATTTATACACTCAAAACTAGATTGTAAGTAAAATTTAGTTTAACCAACAAAACTTTTAAATTTGATTAAGTCTTCGATCGATTAGTATTCGTCAGCTCCACATATCGCTATGCTTCCACCTCGAACCTATTAACCTCATCATCTTTGAGGGATCTTATAACCGAAGTTGGGAAATCTCATCTTGAGGGGGGCTTCATGCTTAGATGCTTTCAGCACTTATCCCGTCCATACATAGCTACCCAGCGATGCCGTTGGCACGACAACTGGTACACCAGAGGTATGTCCATCCCGGTCCTCTCGTACTAAGGACAGCTCCTCTCAAATTTCCTACGCCCACGACGGATAGGGACCGAACTGTCTCACGACGTTCTGAACCCAGCTCGCGTACCGCTTTAATGGGCGAACAGCCCAACCCTTGGGACCGACTACAGCCCCAGGATGCGATGAGCCGACATCGAGGTGCCAAACCTCCCCGTCGATGTGAACTCTTGGGGGAGATAAGCCTGTTATCCCCGGGGTAGCTTTTATCCGTTGAGCGATGGCCCTTCCATGCGGAACCACCGGATCACTAAGTCCGTCTTTCGACCCTGCTCGACTTGTAAGTCTCGCAGTCAAGCTTCCTTGTGCCTTTACACTCTATGAATGATTTCCAACCATTCTGAGGAAACCTTTGAGCGCCTCCGTTACTCTTTAGGAGGCGACCGCCCCAGTCAAACTGTCCATCTGACACTGTCTCCCACCATGATTAATGGTGCGGGTTAGAAATCCAATACAGCGAGGGTAGTATCCCACCAACGCCTCCACGTAAGCTAGCGCTCACGTATCTAAGGCTCCTACCTATCCTGTACAAGCTGTACCGAATTTCAATATCAGACTACAGTAAAGCTCCACGGGGTCTTTCCGTCCTGTCGCGGGTAACCTGCATCTTCACAGGTACTATGATTTCACCGAGTCTCTCGTTGAGACAGTGCCCAAATCGTTACGCCTTTCGTGCGGGTCGGAACTTACCCGACAAGGAATTTCGCTACCTTAGGACCGTTATAGTTACGGCCGCCGTTTACTGGGGCTTCGATTCGTAGCTTCGCAGAAGCTAACCACTCCTCTTAACCTTCCAGCACCGGGCAGGCGTCAGCCCCTATACATCACCTTACGGTTTAGCAGAGACCTGTGTTTTTGATAAACAGTCGCTTGGGCCTATTCACTGCGGCTCTCCTGGGCGTGAACCCTAAAGAGCACCCCTTCTCCCGAAGTTACGGGGTCATTTTGCCGAGTTCCTTAACGAGAGTTCGCTCGCTCACCTTAGAATTCTCATCTTGACTACCTGTGTCGGTTTGCGGTACGGGCACCATAAATCTAGCTAGAGGCTTTTCTCGGCAGTGTGAAATCAACGACTCGAGGAAACAATTTCCTCTCCCCATCACAGCTTGACCTTATGAGTGCCGGATTTGCCTAACACTCAGTCTTACTGCTTGGACGTACAATCCAATCGTACGCTTCGCCTATCCTACTGCGTCCCCCCATCGCTTAAAACGATTCATGGTGGTACAGGAATATCAACCTGTTATCCATCGCCTACGCCTATCGGCCTCAGCTTAGGACCCGACTAACCCAGAGCGGACGAGCCTTCCTCTGGAAACCTTAGTCAATCGGTGGACGGGATTCTCACCCGTCTTTCGCTACTCACACCGGCATTCTCACTTCTAAGCGCTCCACATGTCCTTGCGATCATGCTTCAACGCCCTTAGAACGCTCTCCTACCATTGTCCTACGGACAATCCACAGCTTCGGTAATATGTTTAGCCCCGGTACATTTTCGGCGCAGTGTCACTCGACTAGTGAGCTATTACGCACTCTTTAAATGATGGCTGCTTCTAAGCCAACATACTAGTTGTCTGGGCAACGCCACATCCTTTTCCACTTAACATATATTTTGGGACCTTAGCTGGTGGTCTGGGCTGTTTCCCTTTCGAACACGGACCTTATCACCCGCGTTCTGACTCCCAAGTTAAATTGATTGGCATTCGGAGTTTGTCTGAATTCGGTAACCCGAGAAGGGCCCCTCGTCCAAACAGTGCTCTACCTCCAATAATCATCACTTGAGGCTAGCCCTAAAGCTATTTCGGAGAGAACCAGCTATCTCCAGGTTCGATTGGAATTTCTCCGCTACCCTCAACTCATCCGCTCACTTTTCAACGTAAGTCGGTTCGGTCCTCCATTCAGTGTTACCTGAACTTCAACCTGGTCAAGGGTAGATCACCTGGTTTCGGGTCTACGACCAAATACTCAACGCCCTATTCAGACTCGCTTTCGCTACGGCTCCACATTCACTGCTTAACCTTGCATCAAATCGTAACTCGCCGGTTCATTCTACAAAAGGCACGCCATCACCCATTAACGGGCTCTGACTACTTGTAAGCACACGGTTTCAAGTTCTCTTTCACTCCCCTTCCGGGGTACTTTTCACCTTTCCCTCACGGTACTGGTTCACTATCGGTCACTAGAGAGTATTTAGCCTTGGGAGATGGTCCTCCC
>NZ_JAESLH010000031.1:1683-2222 GCF_017892545.1 Staphylococcus sp. GDY8P67P | reverse complement strand
CATCTTTCCAGATGCTTCGTCTAATCTATTCCTTTGTAACTCCGTATAGAGTGTCCTACAACCCCAACAAGCAAGCTCGTTGGTTTGGGCTCTTCCCGTTTCGCTCGCCGCTACTCAGGGAATCGATTTTTCTTTCTCTTCCTGCGGGTACTAAGATGTTTCAGTTCTCCGCGTCTACCTTCGATACGCTATGTATTTACGTATCGATAATACGACATAACTCGTATTGGGTTCCCCCATTCGGAAATCTCTGGATCACAGCTTACTTACAGCTCCCCAAAGCATATCGTCGTTAGTAACGTCCTTCATCGGCTTCTAGTGCCAAGGCATCCACCGTGCGCCCTTAATAACTTAATCTATTTGCTTTCCAACTCGACAACCGTCGGTTGAAAACCCAAAATGTTATTAATCTGTGAGTGTTCTTTCGAACACTAGCGATTATTTCTTTTTGAATTCAAGCTTATTTAAAACTCTTATTCACTCGGTTTTGCTTGGTAAAATCATAAATTTTACTTACTTATCTAGTTTTCAATGTACAA
>NZ_JAESLH010000030.1:0-94096 GCF_017892545.1 Staphylococcus sp. GDY8P67P | reverse complement strand
TCAGTTTTCAATGTTCATTTTAATATTTCATAATGGAGCGGGTGATGGGAATCGAACCCACAACATCAGCTTGGAAGGCTGAGGTTTTGCCATTAAACTACACCCGCATATTTTCATATAAATCATATGTAATGTATTTTGATGCGGCCGAGAGGACTTGAACCTCCACGGGATAAATCCCACTAGGCCCTCAACCTAGCGCGTCTGCCATTCCGCCACGGCCGCTCGGTTGACGCTAAAATTTTCCGTTCATCAAGTTAACGTACTCAATTGTAATATGTTTGAAATGTTTTGTCAATAAGTTTTTAAAATTTCTTTAACAAACTTAATAAGTCCTTCATTTAATTTCATATTATTTTCGCAACGTTTAATATCATATAACATAAATTATATATCGTCAACACATACAAATAACGAATTAGAGTAAAATATTCATTTTTATTTATTTTATCTAATTAAATGCACAAATTTCACATAATTATATCGTCTTTTTAATATCAAACGTGTAAAGTGATTCTTAAATAAAAAAGAGCTGAAAAGTATCAGCTCTCTTGCTACTTAAATTCACTATTTAAAAATGGCTTTGTTCTATCAATTTCCCTTTGCAATGTCCACAAAGCATTTTATTTAAATTCACTTTTCTTATTCTAGCATATTTCACACCACAGTTTGAGCATTTATAGATGTACCTAACTCGATTCTCATAGCTTTCAACTGCTGAACAAAATCTCGGGGCACCTGTTTGCGCACTGAGTAACTTGAAATCTTTATCTTTGTGTTTATATCCTTTTCCTTGTATATGAAGATGGTAATGACATAATTCATGTTTAATAATATCAATAACTGCCTTTTCACCGAAAGCGTCATATTGCTTTGCATTTATTTCTATATTGTGTGTATTCAGTATATAACGACCCCCAGTTGTTCTAAGTCGTTTATTAAAATAAGCTTTATGTTTAAACGGCCTTTTAAAAATTGTGATAGAAATAGACTCTGTCATGCTTTGTAATTTTTCATTATCCATGAGGATCAATCATAGTTAGTGATACTTTCCCTTTCTTGTCCTCAATGTCTAATATCCAAACATCAACAATATCTCCAACACTGACAACATCCATTGGGTTTTTAACAAATTTTTTAGATAATTTTGAAATGTGTACAAGGCCATCTTGTTTAACACCAATATCAACAAAGGCTCCAAAGTCAACCACATTTCTTACAGTTCCACTTAACTTCATATCTTTCGATAAATCTTCAATCGATAAGACATCCGATTTTAATATTGGTGTCTCAAATTCATCACGTGGATCTCTATTTGGTGCAATTAACGACTTGATAATATCTTCAAGGGTAGGTTCGCCAATGTTTAGCTTTGTAGCCATGTCAGTCAAATCCACATGATTTAAAGCTGTTTTCAAATCAGCTTTTCCTAAATCATCTGCACTAAAACCAATCTCACTTAACAATTGATAAGTTGCTTGGTAACTTTCTGGATGAATTGATGTATTATCTAAAGGTTCACTACCATTGATAATTCTTAAAAAACCAATACTTTGTTCAAATGTTTTAGCACCTAACCTTTTTACTTTGGCAATATCCTTATTGTGTTTAATAGGCCCATTTTCTTCACGGTATAAAATTATGTTTTGGGCTATAGTCGAAGACAGACCCGACACATATTGCAATAGTGAGCGTGAAGCTGTATTTACATCAACACCTACTTGGTTAACAGCTGTTTCGACAACAAAAGTTAACGCGCCCTCCAATGCTTTTTGGTTAACATCATGTTGATATTGACCAACACCAATTGATTTTGGGTCAATTTTTACAAGCTCACTTAACGGATCTTGTACCCTTCTTCCAATCGAAACAGCACTACGTTCTTCTACTTGAAAATCTGGGAACTCTGAACGAGCGATTTCTGAAGCAGAATAAACAGAAGCTCCAGCCTCGTTAACAATTATAAATTGTGTTTTTAATTTATGTTTTTGAATCATTGAAGCTACAAATTGTTCTGTTTCTCTACTAGCTGTACCATTACCGATAGCAATTAAATCAACATCATAGTTATTTACAAACTGAACAAACGTTTTCTCCGCGTCTTCCTTTTTATTTACTGGTGGATGTGGGTATATTACTCCTTTAGCTATAAAAGTGCCAAAAGGATTTATTACAGCCAATTTACAACCTGTTCTAAAAGCAGGATCCACTCCTAGAATTTGTTTCCCTTTCATTGGTGGTTGTAATAATAAATTTCTTAAATTTTCGCTGAATACATCAATAGCATGTTTTTCAGCTTTTTCTGTTAGGTCACCTCTTATCTCTCTTTCAATCGAAGGCATGATTAGTCTTTTCAAACTATCAGCAATCGCATTTTCAATAATTGTTGAACCTTCATGATGATGAATCATTTCATGCTTACGAATAAAATTCTCAATGCCTTGAATATCTATATCTATTTTAACTGATAGTATTTTTTCTTTTTCTCCCCGATTGATTGCTAATGTTCTATGATTTGCAATTTTTTTAATTGGTTCTGAATAATCATAATACATTGAAAAAATCTCTTGGTCATCCTCAGCATTCTTTTTCTTTTGTGTAACAATTTTGCCATGCTGGAAAGTATCTTTAAGTATTTTAGTTCTATATTTAGGTTCATCTGAAACTTTTTCTGCAATAATATCTTGCGCACCTTGTATTGCTTGTTCTATATTTTTTATTTCTTCATTGAAAAATTGAGTTGCTTTTTCTTCTATTGTCATTTCTAAACTAGGATTTTTGAGCCATTTTGCAAAAGGTTCTAAACCTTTTCTTTTCGCTTCCGTAGCTCTTGTTTTCTTTTTCTGTTTATAAGGTCTATATAAATCTTCAACTCTTTGTAGCTTTGTTTGCTTTAAAATGTCATTTTTTAATTCTGTAGTCAGTAAACCTTGTTCTTCTATATTATGTATAACTTCTTCTTTTCTTTTTTGAAGATTAACCATATATTGATATTCATCATTAATTTGTTTTATTTCTACTTCATCTAACCCGCCAGTCTGTTCTTTACGATAGCGTGCAATAAATGGTACTGTATTTTTTTCTTCAAGCAACGTTAATACTGCATTAATTTGTTTACTTGAAAATTTATATTTTTCTTTTATAGATTGTATTAAATTACTATCCATAGTATCCTCCACTCATAAATAAAAAATTTATTACTAATACTTATATATTCTAACATATAACGTTATCTTGATTCTTTTCCTAAAAATAATCGAAGTATAAAAAAGCAGAATTCATTAAATGAATTCTGCTTTAAGCATATATTTTATTGTTTTGCTGCTTCTTGAAGTTTCTTAATTGCTGTTCGTTGTAACCGGGATACATGCATTTGACTTAAACCTATTCTTTCACCTGTTTCTTTTTGACTTAAACCTTCAATAAATGTGCACTGTATAATCTCTCTTTCCCGTTCAGATAAAATTGGGAGTATTTTTTCTAATATCATACGCTTTTCAGTTAAATCATAATTATCATCTTGTTGCCCCATAATATCTAATAATGTAACAGTCGATCCGTCTTTATCCGCTTCAATGGAATGGTCTACACTTAATGCATTATAACTTTGACCCATTTCCATAGCTTCGAGCACATCTTCTTCATTGACTTCCAACCTATCGGCAATTTCAGCAATAGAAGGTGAGCGCTCTAACTCATTTGTCAATTCATCAGTCACTTTCTTAATACGGGGTCCGATTTCTTTAATTCGCCTAGGAACGTGCACACTCCACGTTTTATCACGTAGATAACGCTTAATCTCACCAATTACAGTTGGTACTAAAAAAGCTTCGAACTTTCTATCAAAAGATAGGTCGAATCGGTTAATTGCACCAATTAAACCAACCATACCAACCTGAACGAGATCTTCGTGATGAGATTGACCTTTTGAATATTTATATGCCAATGATTCAATCAACTTTTTATAATGTTTAACAAGTTTATCTTGAGCATCTGAATTCTCATTATTTTGATGCTCCATTATCCACTGGTTGATTTGTTCAGGTGATACGTCATTAACTGATTTCGACTCTCTCGCCATTATTTCGCACCTGCTCTTTTTTTATATACTTAATCATGCTAATGGTTACACCAGAGTTTTTATCCACTGTAACTTCATCCATTAAAGATTCAATTAAAAATAAACCAAGACCTCCCTCTCTAAGGAAATCTATATTTTCATTGTCTTTATATGGTCCTAATTTTGCTTTTGTTTCTTCATAATCGAAACTTTCCCCTTGATCGGAAATTACTATTTTAATTTTATCATCAAAAATTTCAAAACAAAGGTTAATCATTCCTACATCCGTAGCATCGTTTTTATATGCGTGTTTTACTGCATTTGTTACTGCTTCGCTCACTGCTATTTTGGCATCTTCTATATCGTCATATGACGCCCCAGCCCGTGAAAATACACCTGATAGAGTCAAACGTATTAAGCTTACATACTCTGCTGATGCTGGTAAACGCATTTCTATATAATCTTGTTTAAGTTGCATGTTATTCGACCTCCGTTCCTTCATTAACATGCATCAAATCTTTTAAACCTGTGATATCAAATAGTCGACTTATTCGATCTGAAGCACCTAATATATATAATTCTTTATCATTTTGATTTAAAGCCTTTAATGTTCCGACAAATAGTCCTAAACCGGTTGAATCCATATAACTAACATTTTCTAAATTTACATATATATCATGCGTTCCCTCTTGTCTCATCGGCATGAGTACTTCTTCAAGTTCTGGAACAGTATAAACATCTAATTCTCCGCCAACTTTAACTTCATAATGTGTATCATGTGATATTGTTTCAATATTTAGATTCATAAATTACACTCCTAAGCATAGTCTCATTAATAACCGTTATACCCTTTTATTTTAAACATTAATCTTATCTAATTCACTCTTTTTATTATCAATATTGTTAAATCGTCTCTTTTTTCTGGATTTTGAATTTTTAAAATTGCTTCATATAAAAGTTGAACAATGTCTTGTGGATGCATATGTTTATACTTTTTTATCATATCTAGTAAATAACTTTTATCTAAAAAGTCACCAGCTTCATTTCTTACTTCTGTGACACCATCTGTAAAAATGATAACTAAGTCATCTAAATGAACGGGTATTTCTTGTTGATTGTATCGTGTTTGTTGGCTAACACCTAAAACGCGACCTCTCACTTTAATTTCCTCAAATGTTTCGGTTTCAGCTCTATAAATATACCCTGGCTCATGGCCAGCAGAACTGCAATATAACAAGTGGTTTAATTCTTCATACAGTCCATAAAACATCGTTACGAACATATTTTGATTCACATTTTTTTCTACCACGCGATTCAATCGTTTAAGACCATCGCTTGGCAATTGGGAATGCCCATATGAATCCATACCAAATTTGATCATACTCATAGCTAAGGCAGCAGGTATACCTTTACCTATAACATCTGCTACCGCAAAACTCATCGTACCGTCTTTATGATCTATTAAATTAAAGTAATCGCCACTAACCTTTTGCGCAGCTACGGAAATTACACCGATTTGAATACTATCGAATTGAGGAATATCTGTCTTAAGCATCGTTTGCTGTAAACGGGATGCTAAGTCGATTTCTTTATCATGATATTGTAATCGATTTACAAGATCTTGATAATCTCTATAATTATAGCCAAATCCTTTTACTACTTCTTTAAGTACGTTGAATGTTTTAGAAATTTGTTCACTACTTAACTCTAATGCTTGAACATAATTTTTATGAATTTCAACGATATCTTCTGGTAGCAAGTCTTTTCTTTTCACTTCTTCGGTGAAGCCTTCACACTTTTTTAATAAATCTGTCTCATTTACTGTGTGTAGACTTTCGTCAATTAGCGCTTTATATTGATTTTTGAACTCTTTCACTCAGTATTTCCTCCTCAAAATGCAAATATAAATCGCATACATCGGTTTTAACAAGAATATATTCTGTTATATGTATGTGTATTAAATATTTAATCAAGCAATACAGTTTTGTTTCTAGCAAAGTGAGATGTTTTTAAATACATACTTTACGTTGATATCGAAAAAAGCTTTAGGATAACCTAAAGCTTTTCAACTTAAACATCCTATTCATAAATATTTGATTACAAACACACGCTTTATTTTCTCTGTTCTATTTCAAATTATCTTGGAATTAAGTGTTTGTTGCATGTATAAGGAATTGATGTCTGTTATTCGTTATTTTATTACGCTCACTTTTAAAAATTATGTTCTATGATTTCTAATATTATGTAAACCTAGGCTAATATCTATAGCATTATTAACTTCTTGCATTTTTTCTTCAGATAGATATGTCAGTTTTTCTTTTAATCTGTTCTTGTCTAACGTCCGTATTTGCTCTAACAATATAACAGAATCTTTGTCGAGTTTATACTTGCTTTTTTCTATTTCTACATGTGTAGGTATTTTAGCTTTATTAATCCTACCTGTAATTGCAGCTACAATTACGGTAGGACTATACTTGTTACCAGTATCATTTTGTATAATGACTACGGGCCTTATTCCCCCTTGTTCAGAACCCTGTACTGGTGACAAATCAGCTAAATAAACGTCTCCTCTTCTCATCATTCATTGTTATTCTTAGATATAATGTAGACTTCATTGCAATCGCAAGCTTCACATTCAAATGGAAATGCTTCCGCCGCAAGGGAGAGATTCAAGTCAGCCATTTGCGAATAGCCTTCTTTTAATAGTTGTTCAATACTATGATTTCTGCTTTGATTAAAACTTGCCATGAATAAAGACCTCCATGTGACTAAAATAGAATATATTGAGATTTCTTGTTAGATATATAATAACAAATTTTAAATACAGTGACTATACTATTTTAGTAATTCATTAAGGATTTCTAGGTCTTGAGTACCATAATAGATACGTGGCAATCTCCTATTTAAGCGACATAAAACTTCATAATTGATAGTATGTTGTTGATATGCCAGCGCTTCCACAGATTGTTCACTGTCTGAATGATGATCCAACAATATCACTTTATCACCAGTTTGAATTTCTTCTGGAATTTTTATAATTATTTGATCCATGCAAACTTTTCCAATAATTTCACATTGTTTGCTGTTAACATTTACATTAAATCCGGTCATCATTCTTGGAAATCCATCTGCATAACCAACAGGAATAATACCTATTTTTGTAGGTTCTGTCGCTGTATAAATACTGCCATAACTCACAGATTCGCCTGGTTGCAAGACTTTTGTTTGTACAATTTCACTAATCCATTGCGCACTTGGTTTTAAATGTATTTTCACACTGTCTTTAACATAACTTGAAGGATAATAACCGTATAATGATATACCCACCCGCACTGAATTACAGAATTGGCTATCTTTCATTAATGCGCCTGCAGAATTTTGCGAATGTATATACTGTGGCTTTTCTTCTTCATTGACAATTGATTCAAATAAACTTTGTTGCTGATTCATTGATTCTCCAGGTTCATCTGCACATGCAAAATGCGTAAATACCCCTTCAAATACTAAATGATCATGGTTATGGATTAACTCAATAACTTCTTTATATTCCGCTGCATCTTTAATACCTAATCTTCCCATGCCAGTATCTATTTTTACATGTAACCATAAATCTTTGTCGTTATCTTCTGGAATTTCTTTTAACGCTTCAACTAACCATGCTTTTGATGGAATTGTGATTGCTACACGATGTTGTATGGCTTTATTAATATTATATGTAGGTATAACTCCTAATATTAAAATTTTAGCATCTATACCGTGCATTCTTAATTCTATCGCTTCATCCAAAGTTGCTACGCCAAAAAAATCAGCGCCATGATCCATAAGGTAACGTGCGATTTTCACGCTGCCAAGGCCATAAGCATTCGCTTTTACGATTGGCATCACCGTTTTATTTGGGTGTAATTTTTGGAAAACTTGAAAATTTGCCACAATTGCATTTAAATCTACGTTTAAATATGTGGATCTATAATACTTATCAGTCATTAAACGAGACCTCCATTTCAAAAATAAAGTTACACTTTGACATACATTAAATTAATTTTATAACAATTAAATAAAGATAGCCAAAACTTTATATTAAAATCGTTTTTTATTTTTCTATAATGACTTGGCTCATTGCGTAATGTTCTGTGTGTGAAATACTTACATGAACTGTAAAACCATCATAATGTATACATGGTTTTCCAAGTTCATCATTAAAACAATCTATTTCATTTAATGCTATAGTTTTTCCAAGTCCTGTACCGAGCGCTTTGCTAAAAGCTTCTTTACAGGTAAATCTTCCCGCTAAAAATTCTATTTTACGCGTTTCACTTTTAAATTGATGAAAGTGTTGTTGCTCATTTTTTGACAATACACGTTCTACCAATTTGTCTTGTCTATAGTAAAGTTTTTTTATTCTAGCTATTTCTATTAAATCAACGCCTATACCATGTATCATTAGCTACTCCTGCCTTTCTATGACAAGTTTTTTATTATAAATTCTGTGGCATAGAATGATTACCTTTTTTTATTTCTTGTTTCAATGTATTTGCTTTATTTTTGTCAATTAGCTTTATTTCAGTATTTCCACCGGCTGTCGACAAGGTTAAACTCGCCAAATTATATTTTCTCATTAAGATACCTTCATGGGTATCGACATTTTGAATACGAAACAAAGGAATTTTCACTACATTAATAAACCACAAGCCATTTCTAACCGTGATTTCTTGATTTTCTAACTTATATCTAAATATTTTATATTTATAAATCGGTCTAATCATACCACCGATAATGATAACAATGAATGCAATTATGATATTAATCGTCCATAACCAAAACATGACTTTAGAACTTATGAAATGTAACCATACCTTATCTATTACTGTAATGATTGATAAAGCCAAAATTAATAAAATTGCAGTAATTATTGAAGCAATGCAAATGACTGTTTTGCCTGATGGATCCATATAATTATATTCATTCATCAAAATCACCTCTCAAATACCATGATTTTAGTTTTTCCACATGACTAACTTCACTATATTTTAACCCTATTTCTGCACTGCCAGCCGCTTTAGCAATGATAAATTTAAAGTTTGCTAGGTTACTTCGAATAAGAAACGGATTTTCTGACATTTCCATACCTAACAATTTGTTGTGTTTAA
Organism: Staphylococcus sp. GDY8P67P; assembly: GCF_017892545.1. NCBI lineage: Bacteria > Bacillati > Bacillota > Bacilli > Caryophanales > Staphylococcaceae > Staphylococcus > Staphylococcus sp. GDY8P67P. Next base: position 84,889 of record NZ_JAESLH010000030.1, on the reverse strand, counting down.
AATATGTGTTTTTAAATCCAAACATAGTTACATTCCGCACAACTAATTCATCGTGATTTAAGTTTAAACCAGAGGATTTAATAACGATAAAACTGTGAAGAATCATTATTAATATTAGGCACCCTGCAATAACAAATGACCAAACAGACCAGTAATAAGTAGCAATCGTAGCACCGATAAGTAATACTAGTGATTCTCTCCAAAAATACCTATGAAATCCCCTCCAAGGCATGCCTAGTTTTGGTTCAGTGAATTTCATGTCTGGTATCAGGTGCTTTATCAGATAAAATGCTTTTTGCCTCTTAATAAATGGTAAAATCATTACATTGCCGCCTAGAGTAACATCATCCTTATCAACACCATCCATATCACTCGTAATTACAAAATGAATTGAAGTATAGCCAAATAACTTTCTTATAAATGATTGACGTTCTACAATCGCTTGCACACGGTCAGTTGGTACAGTAATACTTTTGACATTAAACAAACCATATTGAATATTTAACTGTGTACCTTGTTGCTTAACCGTATAATTAAAATTTCTAACTATTTCTATGATAGTGCCAAAAATATAACTCACTACAATGATCAAGACAACAATCATTAAAATAATCATAAAAGCAGTCTGAAAAATTTCAGAAAATGTATTGGTAATTTTATGCCAAGGTAAAATATCACTTAATGCAAACATGACTGGTGACAATGTTGCAAAAGCTACACCAATGACACCACTTGTTAAAGCCATAAATAAAAGTTCTTTAAAATTTAATTTATAAATATTCATAGCTGGCGACTGCATTTTTTGTTCTTTTTCAGCATCCTGCTCTGCAAAAGAATTATTGTTGTCAATGATTTCGCTATTTTGAGTCAGTTTTTGCTGTTTTTCTTTTAATGTTTGCTGTATAAAATCACTTTGATTTTTGGATACAGTGTCTAACTCTATACCATCACTAGGCGTTTTAATTTGAAGTATTACCCCACCCACAATTTGATTAATAATACCTTGTGAAGTATCTAACGTTTGAATTCTGCGTATATTTAACTCTTTCCTTTCTTTACTAAAAATACCAGTGGCTAAAATAAAATGATCATTTTCAATCCAATATCTAGTGTTATAAACCTTTAATATTTGTATTATAAACGAAATCAGAAAGATAATAGTAACAATGCCTGGATAGATATATGATTTATAATCCGTAAAATCAAAGTTGCGTAAATTAAACACTAAAAAAATAAAAATCAAAATAATATTTTGTTTAATCGCCTCTATTATTCCAGTTATGTATGAAATTGGATGTAATTTTTGAGGACTATACATCATAATCAGCTCCTCGTAAGTATTTTAAAATATTATGTTCAAATACTTCAATTTCCTTTGTTAACATCAACGGGAAATCAAGTGAGTGGCCAGCTGTCACCAAAGTTAGCCTTGATATATGTAATTGTTTTAATAATGGATTGCTTTTTCTTTTTAAAAATTGCGTTCGCTCATATTTAACAATTTCATTCTTTTTAAAAAATATTCCTGTTTTGATTTCAATATATTGGTCTTTGACGCAGTAAAAAGTATATTTATACTTCAACCAAGGTCTCAACAGCATATATATTACATCAAAAATCGTTATTGCAATAAATATGTAAATTAAAAAATGCCACCAATTATAATGATTCCATAAAAATACTAATGCAATCATAAATAATAAACTAACAATCAATTCAAGAGCTTCTAGTATGTAATAATATCTCATCGCTTGTTTAGGGCTGCGCCTAAATTGTTGGTCGTTAGTCATAATTACACTCCTCCATAAATTTTTTCAATTCATTATAACATAGGGACATGTTTGCTTCATTATCGTCGTAGAAGGCAATGATTATTCTAATATTTTTATCATCACTTTAATTTCCCACTTTTTCTAATCACTTTTATGTGATTGAATCGATTTTAGATATAAAAAAATCACTCCAATAAATTGGAGTGACTAAACCTAAAATTCATATATGATAAAGTATTTTATTTTTTATGGTCTGCGAATGTGCGACCCTTCATTGATTTTTTGTTGTTTCTATCTGATGATCTATCATTTTTCTTTTTATTGTTGAAGCCGCCTTTATTTGGACGACGATTTCTGCTATCGAATTTGCCGCCACCACGTTTATGGTTTCCACCACGTTTTGGTCCACCTTTACCTTGGCGACCTTTGCCTCGAGATAATGGCTTTTCAAATGTTAATTGAACATCAACTTCATCGTTTGATTCAACTAACTCTTGCAATAATGCTGCTACTAAATTTACATCATTATATTCTTCCAGTAATTCTGTTGCAATACGTTCCAGTCTTGGTTCGCTATCTCTTGACATCCAGTTTTGAACTTTACCTTTAATGTCGTCTTCACGTGCTTTAAGCACTTCTTTACGATGCGGTGGTCTCAATGCAGTCATTTGTCGTTTGTTCGTTTGTTCAATTTGACGGATATAATCCATTTCAATTGGGTTAACAAAAGTAATTGCTACACCTTTTTTACCAGCACGACCCGTACGGCCAATTCTGTGAGTATAACTTTCAGTATCTTGAGGTATATCAAAGTTATAAACATGGCTTACACCTGATATATCGAGTCCTCTTGCTGCAACATCTGTAGCAACTAAGATATCTAATTGGTCGTTCTTAAATTTCTTCAATACTTCTAAACGTTTAGCTTGTGTGATATCGCCATGTAAACCTTCAGCTTTATATCCTTTTGAAATTAACGCACTTGTTAGTTCGTCAACACGACGCTTAGTACGACCAAAAACAATTGCTAACTCAGGTTGATGTACATCTAAGAAATTTGTAAATGTATCAAATTTTTCTAATTCTTTTACAATTGTGTAATATTCATCTATTTGAGGATCTGACATTTCATTATTCATAGTTTTAACAATTTCTGGTGATTTCATAAATTGTTGTACCAATGTTTGAATAGCTTTTGGCATTGTAGCTGAAAATAACATTGTTTGACGTTGTTCTGCTGGTATTTTATCCATAATAAATTTCATATCATCAATAAAGCCCATATTCATCATTTCATCTGCTTCATCTAATATTAATGTATGAATAGTGTTTGTTTTTAACGTACGACGATTTAAATGATCAATAACACGTCCAGGTGTACCTACAACAATTTGTGGACCCTTTTTAAGTGATTTAATTTGACGATCTATTGGCATTCCACCAAATACAGTTACTATTTGTACATTTTGGCCGGTCGCAAATGCTCTAAGTGATTCAGCAACTTGCATCGCCAATTCTCTAGTTGGTGCTAATATTAATGATTGAACTCCATCTTGTCCTGCCACTTTTTCAATAAGTGGAATACCAAAAGCGCCTGTTTTTCCTGTACCTGTTTGCGCTTGACCAAGAACATCCTTACCTTCTAAGGCAAGAGGGATACTCTCTTTTTGTATAGGAGTGGCCTCATCGAACCCCATTGATACTAGGGTTTCTACCGTTTTATCTGAGATCCCTAATTCTTTAAAATTTTGCAATATAATTCTCCTTTATTTATCTGTATTTCTCTACATATATGTTCATCTAAGTTTCTTCAACTTCTTTATAGTACCACCTCAAGTCTATAATCGCAATAAACCAAATTTATTATAATGACATAATTCACCTCATTAATAATCAAAGTAAACTGAGAAAATACTGTGATATATAGGTTGTAAGCGTTTAATTATATTTACCAGTATTTATTTTTGTTTACGAAAAAAATTGTAGATTTATTTATATTGATAATTTTTAGTAATTTTTAAAAATAGTAACTTAAATGAACTAGTTCAAGTTACTAACTATCGAAATATCTATTTTATTTATAACAAAATAAAACACCACTTTCCCACTAATAAAAGTGATATGAAATGTGGTGTTAATAATTTTAAATTAAGGCATCTACAACTTCTTCTAATTGCATCCCTCTTGAACCTTTAATTAGTATTTTATCTTGTGGTTCAGTATTTGATTTTAATGACTGGATCAGTGCAGCTTTATCTGTAAAATGTTCTGCATATTTTACAAACGCTTTGCCTGTACGATGAATATGACCCGCTTCTGTTCCATAAGTATATAACGCATCGATTTGTTTATTAACTAAATAATCACCAACCGCTTCATGCATTGTTTGACTATTAGGCCCTAATTCTAAGACATCACCTAACACAAGTATCTTGCGGCCTCCCATACTGCTGAGTGTATCAATAGCGGCTTTCATACTAGTTGGACTAGCATTATAAGCATCATTGATAACAAGCGTACCGGAGTCGGTATGGTGTTGTTCCATTCTCATACCTGTAAGTTGAACCGCTTGAATATTTTGATGTATCGTTTCATAACTCAGATTAAGCCGTTTACCAACAGCTATAGCTATAGTTGCGTTTTTCATATTATGTTCACCTAAAATTGGTAATTCATAATGCTCATTTTCATTAATATTAAAAATAATACCAGTATCATCTATATTGTCAATTTTACAAACTAAATCATTATTTTCTTTTTTACCTATACTCATTAAATCTATATCTACTAATTTATCGACATGAGGCTTTAATAATGGCTCATCTCCATCGTAGATAAATAGACCTTGAGGTTTAAGACCAAATGAAATTTCCGCTTTAGCTTTCGCTATACCTTCACGCGATCCTAAATCTTGCATATGTGATTCACCAATATTAGTAATAATTGCAATATCTGGGTTAGCTAATTGTGATAATGCTTCAATTTCATGAAAACCAGACATACCCATTTCTAATATAGAAATTTCAGTATCTTGATCTAATTGCAAAATGGTTAACGGCATACCGATTTCATTATTATAATTTCCTAGTGTTTTTTTCACTTTAAATTGAGGCTTTAATACACTTTCTATCATGTCTTTAGTCGTTGTTTTACCATTAGAACCTGTAACAGCGATCACAAATGGATTAACAAATGCCAAATAGGCTTTGGCTAACTGCTGCAATGCTTCCAATGTGTCATCTACCCAAATAATAGGTCCAGAAATTTGAGGGGCTAAAACACTGTCCTTCTGACAAAATGCCGCTCCCGCACCATCTTCCAATGCTTGATTCACATATTTATGTCCGTCGACATGTTCTCCTTTAAAAGGAATAAACAAATTTTGTTCGTCGATTTTTCTTGAATCTATAGAAACACCTTTAATTGTGTAATCTAAATAGTCATTATCAATCTCGCATGGAATCCAATCTTGAATTTGTTCTAAAGTTACTTCAATCATGATTTAACCGCCTCAATCAATTTTATATTTATTTTTCTTTTTATCTTCATGTTTTTCTTTTGCTAATTCAATTAATTTACTTATGAGTTCTGCATAACTTACGCCCATGTTTTCCCATAAACTTGGATACATACTATAAGCTGTGAAACCAGGCATAGCATTTGTCTCGTTTATAAAAATTTGATTATCTTCCGTTACAAAGAAATCAGCGCGCAATAATCCTGAACAATCTGTTGCTTTAAATGCTTCTACAGCCATATTTCTTAAAGTCATTTTTACATCATCATTCAAGTCAGCTGGAATATCCAATTTGATTTTTCCATCTTTATACTTAGCTTTGTAATCATAAAATGCCACATCTTTAACTACCTCTCCCGGCCAAGTCGTTTCTGGGTAGTCATTACCTAAGACAGCCACTTCAATTTCTCTAGCGTTGATGCCTTGCTCAATTACTAATTTACGATCAAATTGAAATGCTTCTTCTATACCTTGTTTCAACTCTTCCTCATCGTTACACTTACTAATACCTACGCTTGATCCTAAATTTGCAGGTTTCACAAATACAGGATATTCTAACTTGTCATGTACTAATTTCAAAATATTATTTTCGTATTTTTGATATTCGCTTCTTAAGAAACTTACATATGGTAATTGAGGTAAGCCTCTATGCGCAAAGAGTTGTTTCATCACAAGCTTATCCATTGAACTTGAGGCTGCTAGCACACCATTACCAACGTATGGAATATCTAACACTTCAAATAAACCTTGAATTGTTCCATCTTCACCATTCGGTCCATGTAGTAATGGGAAAACCGCACTATATGCTGTGCCAAGGCTGCCTTCATTTAATAATTTGGAGATTTCTCCGGCAGGAACATCTGCTAATCGTAACGCATCTATGTCATCTATAGGATCTACGATATTTTCTTTCTTTTTCCAATCTCCATCGTTTGTTATGTAAATAATGTCCACTTGATATTTTTCTTTATCAATCGCATTTAAGACATTTTGTGCTGTTAATATTGATACATCGTGTTCAGCACTTTTCCCTCCATATACGATACAAACATTTTCTTTAGCCATATTTTAGCCTCCATATAGAATTCTTAAACTACATCATATCACGATTTATTAGCATTTTGCATTTGTTATGTAGTTGTAAAATAATTGTTTTTTATAAGTATATTGAAGTTTTTAAAGTATTTAAAGTGAAAACTTCAATGACACTTAAAATAATTATTTAAGTTTTACATACCCTACTTCTAGCAAAATCGTATAAAGTTCGGTAAAATCTATATATACTACAAGTAATTGAAATAATAGTTTTCCAAAGGAGTAAGAAATGAATACTTCACGTCAATCAAAAAATAATCATTGGATCCGAAAAATAGACTGGATTTTAATTGGCTTCATCGCATTACTAGCAATCATAAGTATTACGTTTATTAGTTCTGCAATGGGCGGAGGTCAATATAGCGCTAACTTTAGTATACGCCAGATACTATATTATGTTTTTGGGGCGATTATCGCATTTCTAATAATGCTAATTTCACCTAAAAAACTTATGAAATATACATATTTACTTTATATTATACTTTGTTTCTCATTGTTGTTATTACTAATTATTCCAGAAACACCTATCACACCGATTATTAACGGGGCAAAAAGTTGGTATACGTTTGGACCAATTAGTGTTCAACCATCCGAATTTATGAAAATAGTTATGATTTTAGCTTTGGCCAAAATTGTAACTAAACATAACCAATTTACATTTAACAAATCTTTAGAAACTGACTTTAAATTATTCTTTAAAATTATCGGTATAGCTTTTATCCCTATGGTACTTATATTATTGCAAAATGATTTAGGTACAACACTAGTTATCTTTGCGATTATTGTCGGTGTTATGATAATCAGTGGAATCACTTGGAAGATACTAGCACCTATATTAATAGGGTCAGTCGTTATTGCTTCTACGGTGATATTATCAGTGATTTATAAACCTTCTATTTTAGAAAATAGTTTCGGCATTCAACCTTACCAATTAAGTCGTATCAATTCGTGGCTTGATCCCTATACTTATAGTAGTGGTGATGGATTTCATTTAACAGAATCACTTAAAGCGATTGGTTCTGGACAACTATTTGGTAAAGGGTTCAATCAAGGTGAAGTTTATATTCCGGAAAACCATACGGATTTTATTTTCTCAGTTATTGGGGAAGAATTTGGTTTTATTGGTTCAGTCATTTTGCTATTGATTTTTCTTGCATTTATTTTTCACTTAGTAAGACTTGCTACTAAAATTGAATTACCGTTCAGTAAAATTTTCATCATTGGATTTACGACAATGATTCTATTCCATATCCTAGAAAATATTGGTATGACCATTCAGTTATTACCAATTACGGGTATACCATTGCCATTTATTAGTTATGGTGGTAGCTCATTATGGAGTTTAATGTGTGGTATTGGCGTGATATTATCAATTTATTATCACCAATCTAGACAATATACAACGCAAAACAAATAGCTATTTGTTTTGCATTGACATATTTAAAAAGCGTTGAAAACTCTTAGATTAAAAAGTTTTCAACGCTTTTGTTTTTTATAAATTTATCGTTCAACACGGCACACTAAAATGGAATGAGTAGAAAATCAATTTATTTAATAAGGCTTCACCGTACCATTTCTTCAAGTCAAGATTAACTGCTGCTTTAACAATAAGAGGCTGAGACAATCAATGTCTCAGCCTCTTAAATTTGCATATATGCTTTTAATCTTTGTATGGGTAACGCACTATTTCAATTCGTTAGCGGTTTTCACAGTCGTTGGTAAAGTATGCATAACTTCTAATCTTGATTTAGTTTTCTTTATGTTTACCCCTAATGATGATAATAGTTTAACTACATTTTGAATTTTTTCGTTATCTTTACTCATATCATCACTCCTAAATTCTAGCTTCTATTATATCTTACCCTATTTATTTCCGAATTACTACATGTTATTGAAATTTTCTTTATCTTATAAAATAATTTTTGTTTTATTACGTAATTTTAAAACATTCACTTATAATTATTATAAGCAATAAAAACAAAAACAGAATATAAATCAATACCAGTCAGTCTATTGATTGTTTCACCCTGTACTTTATAACATGATATGAGAAAGATAACATTTCAATGACTGAAGTTGATTTAATACAAAATTTCAAATCCTAAATCATATAAGTCTTTTTCTAAATTGTTTAAACTTGCTGGTGTTTCAAATTCTATAAACACTTGTGCTTTTTCAATTTCAACTGAAACATGATTCACACCGATGATTTGTGATAATGTTCTTTCTATTTGAAGCTTATCTTGTTTATTATCTATTTTACGTAAATAAATCGTTTGTGATTCCATTGGCGTCACCTGTTCTAATCTTTCATTAACTTTTGGAAAGTTACCAACAACTCATCCATTGCTTCTTGTTGCTCACCTTGGTTCACTTTATCCATAATACAACTTTTCATATGGTGATCTAATAATTTCGTAGCAACACTATTAAGTGCTGATCTTGTCGCTCTAATTTGTGTAAGCACATCATCACAATATACATCTTCATCAATCATACGATTGATCGCTCTTACTTGTCCTTCAATGCGATTTAAACGAGATTTTAAATTTGATTTAATTTGTTCAGAATGATGCGCTTTTTGCATTTCTGCCATAATCCAACGCCCCCTCTTAATATACATTTATAATATACCCCTATCAGGTATTAGTCAAGTGATAAAAACGTGGTACCATGTTACAATGATGAAGAATTTATCAATTGTAAATTAATTGAATAGCAATTTGGAGGTTTAATATGATAGATATTTTTGCTATAACTTACAACCATACAAACGTCATCATTAATGTTATTCTGATTGGCGCATTTATATTAAACCTAATCTTTGCATTTACAATTATCTTTATGGAGCGACGATCTGCTGGTTCTGTTTGGGCATGGATATTGGTTTTGGGGCTTATACCTATTTTAGGTTTTATCGTGTATTTACTTTTTGGTCGCCAAATCCAACGCGAACATATCTTTAGTTTAGATGAAGAAGATAAAGTCGGCATTGAAATGATTGTAAATGAACAACTAGAAGCCTTGAAAAATGATGATTTTTCTAAAGGCAATCATCAAATCGTAAAATTTAAAGATATGGTTCAAATGTTATTGTATAATAATGCGGCTTTCTTAACTACTGATAATGATATAAGCATCTTTATAGACGGAAAAGAAAAGTTTGGTGCACTTATTGAAGATATATATAATGCCAAAGATTATATACATATTCAATACTATATTTTCCGTAATGATTATCTAGGAAAACGAATATTAACTGCATTAGAACATAAGCTTGACGAAGGTGTCGAAGTAAAAATGCTTTATGACGATATGGGTTCTAGAGGTTTATCTATAAAAGACTTTAAAGCTTTTAGAAAAAAAGGTGGACTCGTTGAAGCATTCTTTCCATCTAAATTACCATTAATCAATTTGAGAATGAATAATCGAAATCATAGAAAAATTGTTGTTATCGATGGACATATTGGTTACGTAGGTGGATTTAATGTCGGTGATGAATATTTGGGACTTAAGAAAAAATTTGGGTACTGGAGAGATACACATCTCCGTATCGTTGGTGATGCTGTTAACGCTTTACAACTTCGTTTTATGCTTGACTGGAACTCACACTCAACACGTGATAACTTAAGATATGAAGAACGTTATTTTCCAGACGTAGATTCAGGTGGTACGACGGGTGTGCAAATTGCTTCTAGTGGACCTGATGAAACGTGGGAACAAATAAAATACGGTTATTTAAAAATGATTGCTTCAGCAAAGCATTCCATTTATATACAATCGCCTTATTTTATTCCCGATCAAGCATTTTTAGATGCTGTTAAAATTGCTTCTTTAGGTGGCGTGAACGTAAATATCATGATACCTAATAAACCGGATCATCCTTTTGTTTATTGGGCAACATACAATAACGTTGCTTCTTTATTAGATGCTGGTGTGAATATCTTTCACTACAATAATGGTTTCTTACACTCTAAAACACTCGTCATTGATGATGAAGTTTCCAGTGTTGGAACAACAAATATGGATCACCGCAGCTTCACATTAAACTTTGAGATAAACGCATTCATCTATGACCCACATATTGCTAAAGCTTTAAGAATGGCTTTTGAAAAAGATTTAAATGTCTCTTATAGATTAACTAAAGCACTATATGAACAGAGAAGTTTATGGGTCAAATTTAAAGAAGGCATTTCAAGATTATTATCTCCGATTTTATAGAATCATTATCAGTCCGAGACTTATCATATGTCTCGGACATTTTTAATCTTAGTAATTATAAACAACCGAATTAAAAAATGTATTTCTACGCTTGTAAAAGCTTAAAGTATATACATGCTTTTTGTCACTCTAGTAAAAACACTTAATACTTTCATCTTAGAAAGATTGTTGATCACCCACTATTTAAACACATCAATGTATTATTTATAATTTTATAACAATTAAATCTCAATTAATAATTTAGTTTAGTTTTTTGTCAAAATGGAGGCAACTTGATATGACTAATGAAGATATAATCACTAAAGCGCAAAACTACATGAAACTTTTTCATAAAGATGATACAACCGGGCACGATATTGCACATATACAACGCGTAACAAGATTAGCAGAATATATTGCTAACAATGAACAACAAGGTCATTTACTCACCATACAATTAGCAAGTATTTTACACGATACTATCGATAGCAAACTTACAAATACTAAAGAAGCAAAAGTAAAGTTAGCACAATTCCTCAATGGTTTGGAACTTGATCTCGTAATACAACAAGATGTGTTACATATTATTGAACATATCAGTTATAAAAATGGTAAAAATGATCATGTTAAATTATCGATTGAAGGACAAATTGTTCGTGATGCTGATCGCTTAGATGCGATTGGTGCAATTGGTATAGCACGCACATTTCAATTTGCAGGTCATTTTGGTGAACCTATGTGGATTGACCAACAATCCAATAATATAAAAAAATCTAATCAATCATATTTTGATTGGAAACCTTCTGCAATAAAACACTTTTATGAAAAATTATTTAAACTTAAATCACTCATGCACACTCAAACAGCAAAAAATTTAGCGCAACAACGACATGAATTTATGAAAAATTATGTAGATACTTTTTTCAAAGAATGGTATTTTTAAAAATTCAAGTATGTTTGTTCCAGACTTTGTAGACCATCTTTATATATTAGATAGCTACGTCACTTTCGAAACTAAGATACATTTATTTTAAATATAAAAAATAGAAGCACTTGAGATAATCATCTCAAGTGCTTCTAAACTTTATACCTGCTATATATTATGTACCAGGTCTATCATTTAAATTAATGATGTAATGCATTATTTCTTTTTAGATTTCTTAGGTGCTACTTGCGTGTTTTTACCTTTGCTAGCTTTTTCAGAATTATTATTCTTCATTGCTTCAATCATTGGAGCAACTTCTTTTTTAGCAAGATTAGAATAATACATGTTGGCAACTTGAGTTTGTACAATCAAGAATGCCGCACTGACTGACCAATAAAGACCTAATGCTGACGCAGAACTTAAAGAAATCCAAACAATCATAATTGGAGAAATAATCATCATCATATAACCCATTTGACGTTGTTCATTTGGCATACTCTTACTTGATACAAAAGCTTGTAAGAAGTATAAAATACCAGCGATAACAGTAATCCAAATATCAGGTTGAGACAAGTTAAACCAAAGGAAATTTGGGTGTTCCGTAAATCCACCACTTGACGGGTATTTCAATACGAAGAATAAGCCCATAATGATTGGCATTTGAATTAAGATTGGTAAACAACCTAACATGCTCTTCATTGGATTCATATCGTATTTTTTATATACTTCCATCATTTCTTGGTTTGCAGCCATTTTTTCTTCTTGCGTTCTAGAACGCTTAACTTTTTCTTGAACTGCATCAATATCCGGTTTTGCAACCTTCATTTTTTCTCGCATCATATGACTATTTTTATAGTTTGATAACATGAAAGGCAATAATACAACACGTATTGCCAATACAAGTACTACTATTGCTAAACCATAATCATTGTTGAAACTTGTTCCCAACCAATGAATTAACTTGTCCATTGGTTCTACAAACGTATTAAAGAAAAATCCATCTCTATTTTCAGGTTTAGAGTAGTCACAGCCTGCTAAAAGGACCATTACACCTAATAATAAAGGTAGTAGCGCTTTCTTTTTCATTTTTCCACCTCTAATGATATATTCACATAAAATTTATTTTATCATACTCAAAGGAAAGTAGAAAACAAAAAAAGAAATTTTCCGCATTATTCAACAGTTTGTAAAAATTGTTGTACAGTTTCTTGGATATTTGAACTTTTCGAGATTGCAGAAATAATTGATAATCCATCTGCTCCATGATTCATAATGATTTGAGCATTTTTTGTATTAATACCTCCAATTGCAACGATTGGAAAATCTTGAACTTTAGTTCTTAATGTTTGAATCATTCCTGGGCCCACTGGAGCTTTAGCATCTGATTTTGAGCCCGTATGATACATCGGTCCAACACCGATATAATCAACATTGGTTAAGTCCGATACTTGATATTCTTCTAAATCACTTACACTAAGACCTATAATTTTATTACTAAATGTACTGGCGAATGCATCAATATTGGCATCATTTTGTCCTACATGTATTCCATCAGCATCTATTGCTTTTGCTAAGTCTACATCATCATTAACAATAAAAGGAACATGATAACTTTTACATAAAGATAATAATTTTTGTGCAAGTTCAATTTTGGCATTTCCTGTTAATGAACCGTCCCCTTTTTCTCGAAATTGGAACATTGTAATTCCTGATTCTAAAGCTTCAGTCACAACATCTATGATTGATGTTTGTTTTGGTATATCTTGTGTACCACAAATAAAATATAGCTTTAAATACGCTTTATTAAACATAGTTACACCTCTTGCTTATTTTGATATTGTATATCAGTTTCAAAGGTCATATTATACAATGCATTTAACAATTCTACTTTAAAACTACCAGGTCCTGCTGAAATTTGTTCAGCTTTTTCTGCAGCGATATTATAGAGAGAGACCGCTTCTATTAACGCATTTATAGATGGGGTTTCTGAGTCAACAAAACTTGCTACTATTGCTCCTAATAAGCAACCAGCACCAGTTATTCTTGCCAATAATGGAGATCCGTTAGATAGTTTAAATATGCGTTCATTCTGAGCAATAACATCCTCTTTGCCAGTTATGACAATCGACGTATTAAAGTGTTTGCGTGCTTCTTTTGCAATTGATACTGAATCTAAACTACTATCGCTGTCAGTTCCCTTCATTTTAGTATCGCTATTAATTAACGTTAAAATTTCAGAAGCATTTCCTTTAATAACAGTAACTTTTATTTCATTGAGAAACTTTTTGCAAAAATCTTTGCGGTATTGTGAAGCACCTACAGCAACAGGATCAAATATAATCGGTTTGCCAAGATGATTCGCTGTTTTGGCGATTTTTAAAATATCTTGTTCTCTTTCTTTTGTTAACGTACCAATATTTATTAACAAAGCGTTTGCAGCTGTCAGCATATCATGTGCTTCTTCAGGCGCCTCACTCATTGCTGGACTAGCACCAAGACTTAACAAACCATTTGCAGTAAAATTTTTAACTACATCATTTGTATAACAAATGACAAGCGGTTGATCCGCCCTTAATTTTTCTAAATTATTCATCATCTAAACCAACTTCCTTCATATATGCAAAATGGTTTACTGGACCTCTAACTAAACCAATTTCTGGTGTATGTTTAATACTAAGTGAAATAAATTTCTTCGCTTTTTGAACTGCATCGAACATCGATTTACCTTTTGCTAACTCTGCAGTAATAACAGCTGAAAAAGTACATCCTGTACCATGTGTATGTTTTGTATCATATCTAGGTTCTTCAAAGGTAAACACATCATCTTGTGTAAATAAATAGTCTATAGCTGTATTTTTATCACTTGAATGTCCCCCTTTTATAACAACACCCTTGCTACCAATTTCATTGATAAATATATTGCCAGCTTGATAAATCGACTGTTGGTCATTAATTGTAATACCTGTAATTTCTTCAGCTTCTGGTAAGTTAGGCGTCGCTATTGTAGCGTAAGGCAATAAAATATTTTGTAAGTTTGCTTTAGCATCATCATCCATCAAAGAATCACCACTTTTTGCTAACATAACTGGATCGATAACATATGGAATATTGTCGTATTTTTTTAAATACATTTGAATAATCTCCATCATTTCTTTAGATGCAATCATCCCAGTTTTCAAAGCATGTGGTAGTTCATCTGAAAATACACTTTCCATTTGCTCTTCTAACCAATGTGAATCTAGATTATGAATATGTTGTACGCCTTTAGTATTTTGAGCCACAATGCTTGTTATTGCAGCCATACCATATACACCACATGCATGGAATGATTTTAAATCTGCCATGACACCTGCACCACCGGTAGGATCTGTTCCAGCAATCGTTAACGCAATCTTAGGTTTATTCATTATTTTGACCTCCGTATAACCAATTTTCTTGTATATATGCCATATTAAAGAAATTTCGTTCATGTATCGTACTTTGTAAGAAACAAGATTTTATTGCTTCTTTTTCTTCAACTGCAAGATTTTGCGTTAATCGATCCATTAATTCATCAAAAATATTTACCAATTCATCCATTTCCGTACTATAAAATTCAAACCATTTTGATAAAATTGAGTCTTTATTTAATTCACTGTCTTTCAACGCTTCTTTAGCAATCACTTGATACACATATGGACAAGGTGCCATTGCTGCAATTGTATATGCAGCATTTTCTTTTGAATAGGCATTGAAATACATATGTTTGATATAATGATCTCCACTTGGTGGCCAAACTTTTTCTTGAACGATTTCACTATAGTTTTGTTGTACATATGTTGCTAAGATTTCGTGTGCTTCTACTTCACCATCAACTATAAATTGTATTTGTTCTACTAAAAATTGAACCTCTTCCAATCTACTCATTTTTGGTATTAACAATGCATATATATTTGCAAATTCTTTTAAATAAGAAGCATCTGCTCTCAAATAAAATTTCAAAGCCTCTTCAGAAATCGTACCATGCAACATTTCTTGGATAAATGGATCATTATAGATATCCTCAATAATTGGTTGTGAAGCTTTTTTTAATTCCTGTGAAAATAACAAATTTAGCCCTCCTAATTAAAAAAACTACATCCCACGTAGGAATGTAGTTTATTAATATATATTAGAGCAATTTCCCAAATATTAATGAATGCTACTTTCCTACGTTGGTCTTAACCAAATCAGGTTATAAGGGTCTGAATTCTCATCTCAGCCATAAGGCTCCCCTAGTAGTTTCTTTATTATGTATTTATATAAAACATATCAAAGTACATCAACTATTGCAATAAAATGGTTTATATAAACCTTCTAGTAATACAAAAACCTTTAATATGATTGTACTCCCAACAGTTATCAACTAAGTTAAATGTACTTATAATTAGCTTTATATACTCTAGATGCACATTATTTATAAGAAAAAATATGCAGGACTTTGGCTATCGTTCATGCATAATTACCACTAACTTAATATAACAATAAAAAGCTGAGACAATTTAATTGTCTCAGCTTTTCCAAAAATAAACTTTATTGTATTTTGTTATATTATGCTGTAACCCATTGTGAAGGGCCAACTTCATCATATAATTTTTGAGCTGCTGCATCTTGAACTGCTTCTGGTGCGTTAGCAGCTGGTTGACCTTGATATTCAGCTGGAGCTACTGAATCCCATGTACTTTGTAAGAATTGGAACTTACCTGAAGCACCTGATGATGGGTTTGTAGCATGAATATCGCCACCTGATTCACGTTGTGCAATTTGTTGTAAGTGTGCATTCACACCTGATGAGCTAGTTGAAGCTTCATTTGAGCTTGATGATTGAGTTGAAGCTTTTGTAGTTGCTTCTTGTTGTGGTTGTTGTGTTTGTTCAGTTTGTGGAGCAGCTTGTTGAGCTGGTTGCTCAGTTTGTACTTCTTGTGCTGGTTGTTCAGTTTGTGCTTGTTGAGGTTGTTCAACAGAAGTTGTTTGTTCTGATGATACATCTTCACTAGAACCTCCACCAAAACTCCATGACCATGTTTGGCCATCTGATTCAAAATTATAATTTGTACCATTATAATTAAAGTTATAGTTATATGCACCCTCTTGTACAGGTGATGCATTTAATTGTTCTGGATTAGATTGTGCTAAGTTTGCTAATTCTGCTTTGTCAACACCTTGTTCAGCTGCGTCTGCTGAGTTTCCTGCTGCAAATCCTGTTACGCCTAAGCCTACTGCTAATGTTGAAGCTAATACTGTTTTTTTCATTTTTAAAAATTCCTCCTATAAGGTAAATAATTTTTTTCGTTATGATTAATTTGCAAGTACAACTATAACATCTTAAAAACAGTAGTAGGTTACAGCCAAATAAAAAAGTACACCTTTTCTTTACATGGTGATTACATTTATAAAATAGAATATAAGCATCATCAACTATGTTTAAAACTGCTATGAAAGTTTATGTGACTATTTAACAAATATAGTGAGTGTAATAAAATTGTAATTTATCAGATTATTCTGTATTATTTCGAGATAAATTTCTACCTTCTTATAAAAGTACATTTTCCTATAAAGTATGTATTTTAGCTATTCCTATTGTCTATTGTTAATTTAATAAACAATAGGAATAGCCTGATAGAAGTATAATTAAATAGTAGGATTAAATATATTAGATTTGATGGGTTAAATTAACGGGGAGTTGGGAGTGCTTGAAATATTATACAATTTCATAAATTTCGTTTTCTTCAAAATCAAATTGACTTATAAGATCTGGGTTTTGATCTATTGGAAGTGGATCAAAAAGTGTTTCATCTTCATTTTTAGAACGTGGGGACATAAATTTAATAGTTTCAATAAAAATTTCTGATACAAAATGCATCTGTCCTTCTTTTTCAAATTTTCTCGATTGCATTTGTCCAGTTATACCAACCAATGAACCTTGATTGATATATTTTTCGACATTATTAGCAATTTTTCCGAATGCCTTACAAAATAAATAATCACAAATAACTTTTTGATTTTTATCTTTATAATTTCTTGAGACGGCTACGCAAAATGTAGCTAGTTTATTACCTTCCTTCTCATAAATTTTAGGGTCCTTTGTTAGTCTCCCTACAATGACAATACTGTTAATCATATGTCACCTCCTCTATAAGTAAATCATAAAAAATTCACATGATTCCGTCAAAATACAGTTTTTATAATTTCAAAAAGTAAATGACTACAAAATTCTACTTTTTTCACCTTTATCATAGAAAATTACGTTATAATGATAATATAAATACATTTTATGTAGAGTTTAAATTAATTAAATGGATGTGAGACGATGAAAACATTTAAAGCCGTTCGATTTCAAATCGTATCAGAAAATGGTGGCTTAACTGAGTACGAATTAGAAGATGGTGTCATCATCAATAAGGAAAACAGTGGCACTGGCTGGTTGCTTGAAATCGTCATTTCAGATTATCATTATGAAACTATGAAAACATATATGGATAACGAAACATTATTAGACATACGTGTCGTTATCACTAGACCTGCTAACGATCCAGCTTTATTTGATGCAACCATTAAACATATCATTCAATTAGAAAATACTATTTCTGTTGTTTGTGAATGTCACATTTATACATTAAGACAAGTTTATGCTGAAAGTTTATTAGAACAATTAATAGATGAAGGTTTATCTGGTGAAGACTTGAAGAAATCCTTTAATAGAATGATGCAATCTAAACCAAGACTGAAGGATGAAAAAGTAGATAAATAAAAAATAGTGTTACAGCCCGTTTTAAACAGTCTGTAACACTATTTTTTTATTATTTGTCTTGTAAAGCAAATGTTAACTCACAACTACATGCTAACTGTCCATCTACTGTTGCCTTAGCACTACCTTTACCAATAGGGCCTCTGAGCTTCGTGATTTCAACTTCTAAGCGCAAAGTATCTCCAGGTGTTACTTGTTTTTTAAAACGACATTTATCGATACCAGCAAATAGTGCAAGTTTTCCCTTATTTGCTTCGCTATTTAACATAGCGACTGCACCTGTTTGTGCTAAAGCTTCAGTAATTAATACGCCAGGCATTACTGCATATTCTGGAAAATGACCTTGAAAGAATGGTTCATTACCTGAAACTTGTTTAATTGCTACACATCGTTGACCCTCATCGTATTCTACAACACGATCAATCAATAAAAATGGTTGCCTATGTGGAATAATCTCTTTTATTTGGTTGTAGTCAAAAATTGTTTCCATAATTTGCTTCCTCCAACTTTACTTCTCTCTGTTTCCAATTTATTAATATAATATATTATAACATTAATCTTGTATTCTTTTGATGTCAGCACCTAATGCCTTTAATTTACCATGCAAATCAACATACCCTCTGTCTAAATGCTTTAGTTCAGTAACATATGTTGTTCCTTCAGCTACTAGTCCCGCTAAAATAAGTGCTGCTGCTGCACGTAAATCCGTTGCTTTTACTTGAGCGCCTTGAAGTTGACTTTTACCTTCAATTTTTGCACTTCTTCCTTCAACAGTGATTTTAGCATTCATTCTTTTAAATTCACCGACATGCATGAATCGATTTTCAAACACAGTTTCCGTTACTACTTTATGTCCATTTGCAGTTAATAATAACGCCATCATTTGTGATTGCATGTCTGTAGGAAAACCAGGATGTGGAAGTGTTTTGATATCTACCGGTTTCAATTCGTTTTCAGCACTTACACGAATAGCATCATCAAGGTATTCTAGATTAACTCCCATTTCTTCTAATTTATAAACTAGACTCGTCATATGTTCTTTGATTGCACCGTTAACTAAAACATTTCCTCTTGTAATTGCACCTGCAATTAATAATGTACCTGCTTCAATTCTATCAGGTATAATTGAATGCTCGACGCCATACAAGGCTTCAACACCTTCAATAGTAATGGTGTCAGTACCAGCACCTAACACATTTCCGCCCATTTCATTAATATAATTTGCTAAATCAACAATTTCTGGTTCACGTGCGACGTTTTCTAAAACAGTTTTACCTTCAGCTAATGAAGCAGCCATGATAATATTTTGAGTCGCACCTACGCTTGGAAAATCTAAGTGAATCGTTGTACCTTTCAATCCGTTAGTAGTGTTTGCGTATATAAAACCACCATCCATATGGATTTCAGCACCTAGTTCTTCAAAACCTTTAATATGCTGTTCTATCGGTCTTGAACCAATTGCACAACCACCCGGTAAAGCAACTTTGGCATGACCTAATCGTGCTAGTAAAGGTCCCATTACAAGTATACTTGCTCTCATTTTACTTACATATTCATATGGTGCTTCTTCATTTAATTGTTTTGTTGCATCTACTGTAACTTCTTCTTGTTCTTTATTATAAGAGACCTCAGCATTTAATGTAGATATTACATTATTAATTGTTTCTACATCACTAAGTGCTGGTACATTTTTTAATTTGCTCACGCCTTTTGATGCTAATAGTGATGCTGTTAATACTGGTAATACTGCGTTTTTTGCACCCGAAACTTTCACTTCACCAGTTAATTTTTTACCACCATTAATTTCTATCTTATCCATCTTAAATCCTCCACTTAACTACTTATATATTGCCTAAAATTTTTATTCAAACTTACTATTAAATTATATCGATAATCATACGTAATATACAATTATTTGAATTATTGTACCAAATATTTTATTTGTGTAGAAAATTGTAATAAATCTACAATAAAATTACTGACCGAAGTTCCAATTAATATTGCTAAAAATATCATACAAATTTGAACTTGTACTGGAAAACCTTTTTTAAAAAATTGCTCTAATCTCACTGCATTCAATGCCCAATAAGCAATACAAATACAAAGGACATGTAGTATGAGATGTACAATTGAAAATTGTCCTAAATATTCCATAAGCCATTCTCCTTGATAAACACTATTTATATATTTTACACGAAACACTAAACAAAAGATACTTAATAATTAGATTACTGACTTTTAAATAATAAGCGTCAATTTAATATTATTTTCCCATTATATATATCATGTATGCATAACTATTAAAATTAAATATTTTTACTTACTTTACTTCTAAACGATTAAAAGTATATGTGAAAGTAAAACTTTTACTTTTTCATTCATACTACACTCTTAAATCTTTAGTACATTATTATAATTCACTTGTGATTTAAGAAAGTTACTATAATCCATATTTTGAATTAATGTTTCATTGCTAAATTAACGCTAAAAATTTAATTTTGACATGTTTAATTAGAAAAGAAAAAGTCGACAAAGTAAAAACTTTGTCGACTTTTTTAGATATTCGTCATAGTATATCTTTTATTCATTATTGTAATTGAGCGACACGAAGACGGTTATTAGCACGATCTAATGCGCGTTTGGCTCTATTTATGTCACTGCTATCTTCTTCATTGTTTAAATGAGATTCTGCTCTTGACTTAGCTAATTCTGCTCTAGCAACATCAATTTCATTCGCAGGCTCTGCAGTTTGAACAATGATTGATAATTTATCTTGTCTTACTTCAACAAAACCTTCACTCACTGCAATATATTCTGAACCACCGTCAAAATTAATTTTGGCATAGCCAATTTCAAGTGCTGCAACTGTTGGAATATGTCCATACATGACACCGATTTCTCCAGCAGTAGTTTGTAAAACTGCCAGAGTGACATCTTCTCGGTCGTAAACAGAACCATTAGGAGTGACAATATTTAGGCTTAATGTATTCATTATCCATACCTCCTAATTTTAAACTTCAACACCCATATCTTTAGCTTTTTCAATTACTTCATCCATGCTTCCAACTAGACGGAATGCATCTTCTGGAATATGATCGTAATCACCATTTAATATTGCTTTGAAGCCTTCTACTGTTTTTTGAACAGACACATAAGATCCTTTTTGCCCAGTAAATTGTTCAGCTACGTGGAAGTTTTGAGATAAGAAGAACTGAATACGACGCGCACGTTCTACAGTTTGTTTATCCTCTTCCGAAAGTTCATCCATACCTAAAATAGCAATAATATCTTGTAATTCTCTATATTTTTGTAAAGTAGATTGTACCTCACGTGCTACTTCATAATGTTCTTGACCAACAATTGATGGATCAAGGGCTCTAGAAGTAGATGCTAATGGGTCAACTGCAGGATAAATACCCATTTCAGTTAATTTACGCTCTAAGTTTGTAGTTGAATCTAAGTGCGCAAATACTGCAGCTGGTGCTGGGTCGGTATAATCATCGGCTGGCACGAATACTGCTTGAATTGACGTTACAGATCCTTTAGTTGTAGAAGTAATACGTTCTTGTAATTGTCCCATTTCCGTTGCTAATGTAGGTTGATAACCAACGGCTGAAGGCATACGTCCTAATAGTGCAGAAACTTCTGAACCGGCTTGCGTAAATCTAAAGATGTTATCGATGAATAGTAGAACATCTTGTCCTTGTTCATCACGGAAATACTCAGCCATAGTTAAACCAGAAAGTGCTACACGCATACGAGCACCAGGTGGTTCGTTCATTTGTCCAAAAACCATCGCTGTCTTTTTAATAACACCACTATCACTCATTTCAAAGTATAGGTCATTACCTTCACGAGTACGTTCACCTACACCAGCGAACACTGATATACCACCGTGTTCTTGAGCGATATTATTGATCAATTCTTGGATTAATACAGTTTTACCAACACCTGCACCGCCGAATAATCCAACTTTACCACCTTTAATATAAGGTGCTAATAAATCAATAACTTTGATACCTGTTTCTAATATTTCAACTTTCGTAGATAATTGATCAAATGCAGGTGCTTCTCTATGAATTGGATCACGACGTACTGAGTCATCTATGTCTTCATCTAAGTCTATCGTATCACCTAATACATTAAACACTCTACCTAACGTTTCATTACCAACTGGAACGCTAATGCTGTTTCCGCTGTCTCTTACTTCTGTACCACGTTTAACACCATCAGTTGAATCCATTGCGATTGTACGTACTACGTCATCGCCAAGTTGTAATGCAACTTCTAACGTTAATTCAACAGTACCTTCTTCTCTTTCTATATCGAGAACTAAGGCATTATTAATTTCTGGAACTTCATTGTGCTCAAAGCGAACATCAATTACTGGACCCATAACTTGTGTTACACGGCCTAATCCCATGCTATTTTCCTCCTTTAATCATTATTCAAGTGCAACTGCGCCACCAACAATTTCAGTAATTTGTTGAGTGATTGCTGCTTGTCTCGCTCTGTTATATTCGATAGATAAATCATCAATGATATCTGTCGCATTATCAGATGCATTTTTCATAGCCGTCATACGTGTTGCATGTTCACTTGCTTTTGCATCTAAAATCGTTCCATATATTAAACTTTCAACATATTGAGGTAAAATGACACTTAAAATTGCTTCTTTGTCTGGTTCAAATTCATATGAAGACATTTGACCATGTCCTAAGCTTGAATCTTCTGGAGACAATGGAAGCACAGTTTTCATCGACGGTGTATTTTCTAAAACACTGACGAAATGACTGTAATAAATTTTCACCTCATCCACAATCTCATCGTTATACAAATCTATTGCTTTTTTAGCAATTGCTTGTATTTCTTTAAATGAAGGTTGATCAGGAACTTCTGTTAAAGAATCATGAATGTCATATCCTTTATTTTTAAGAAAATCAACACCTGTTTGGCCTAAAACTAAGATGGAATATTCATCACTACTACTATGTTTGCGTTCAATATCTTTCATTAGATGTTTCAACACATTCGCATTGTATGCACCCGCAAGGCCTTGGTCACTAGTAATTACGATATAACCACTTTTCTTCACTTCTCGTTGTTGTAACATTGGGTGATGTGAATTTTTGTCCGCTCCAGCAACAGCTGTAATTGCATCTTGCATTTTAACCATATATGGTCTGAACTGATTCGTATTTTTTTCAGCACGACGCAATTTCGAACTAGAAACCATGTTCATTGCTTTCGTAATCTGTTTCATCTTTTTTGTTGATTTTATTCGTGTATCGATTTCTTTAAGAGATGCCATTATCTCACCACCTTTTATCTACATTAACTATTATGCTTCTTCTGATTTGCTAAAACTCTTCTTGAATTCATTAATCGCTGATTCAAATGATTCATCATTAGGTAAAGCACCCGTCGTTTTGATTTCATTTAATAAATCAGATGCATTCGATTTAGCCCATTGATTCAACTCGTCTTCAAAACGTGTGATATCAACTACAGGGATATCATCCAAATGTCCTTTTGTTAAAGCATAAATAATTAAAACTTGATTTTCTACAGGTAGTGGTTTGTTTTTATCTTGTTTTAATATTTCAACTGTACGTTTACCACGTTCTAATTTTTTAGCAGTAAATTCATCTAAATCAGATCCAAATTGCGCGAATGATTCTAATTCACGATATGATGCTAAATCTAGACGTAAAGTTCCAGCAACCTTTTTCATTGCTTTAATTTGCGCAGAACCACCGACACGTGATACTGATTGACCTGCATTAATCGCTGGTCTTACACCAGAGAAGAACAAGTCAGATTGCAAGAATATTTGTCCATCAGTAATAGAAATTACGTTTGTCGGAACGTAAGCGGCAATGTCGCCTGCTTGTGTCTCAATAATAGGTAATGCTGTGATTGAACCGCCACCTAAATCATCATTTAGTTTAGCCGCTCTCTCTAATAATCTACTATGTAAGTAGAATACATCACCAGGATAAGCTTCACGGCCTGGAGGTCTACGTAATAATAATGATAGTTCACGATAAGCTGCTGCTTGTTTTGTTAAATCATCATAAACGATTAAAACATCTTTGCCAGCAAACATGAATTCTTCAGCCATTGCTACACCAGAATATGGCGCGATATAAAGCATAGGCGCTGGATCTGCTGCTGAAGCAGAAACAATAATTGTATAATCTAATGCACCTTCTTGACGTAATTTTTCAACATTTGCACGTACAGTTGAATCTTTTTGTCCGATAGCAACGTATATACAGATCGTATCTTGATCTCTTTGGTTCAAAATCGTATCAATGGCAACCGTCGTTTTACCTGTTTGACGGTCTCCGATGATTAATTCACGCTGTCCACGGCCGATTGGTACAAGCGCGTCAATTGCTTTTATACCAGTTTGTAATGGTTCATCTACAGATTTACGATCCATTACACCAGTTGCTTTCTTCTCTACAGGACGTGTTTTTGTAGTATTGACTGGTCCTTGACCATCAATTGCTTGTCCTAATGGGTTAACGACACGACCAAGTAACTCCTCACCAACTGGAACTTCCATGATACGTCCAGTTCGTTTTACTTCGTCTCCCTCTTTAATATCCGTGTAAGGCCCTAAAATTACTACACCGACATTGGATTCTTCTAAGTTTTGTGCTAAACCTAGAACGCCGTTATTAAATTCAATAAGCTCACCAGCCATAACGTCATTTAATCCGTGGATTAAAGCGATACCATCACCAATTTGCAGAACTGTACCTACATCAGTAACAGCCATTTCTGACTCATAATTTTCTATTTGTGAGCGAAGTAATGCACTGATTTCTTCAGCTTTAATGGCCATCTATGTCACTCCTTCGATTTTTATTTCACTCTAATAAATTGCTTTTCAAGTTTGGCAAGATCATTTTTAATACTTGCATCCATCACTTTCGTACCAACTTTAACTCGGATACCACCGATAAGATCTGGATTTATTTCATTTGTAATCATTAGTTTTGATAGTTTTGTGCGCGATCTAATAATTGAATCAATACTTGCTATTTCATCCTCAGATAGTTCATACACCGATTCAATAATCGCAAAGTCTTGATTGTGATACGCATTATATAAAGTTTCAAAAGCTAAGAATATTTCATGTGTATATGTAAGGTGACGATTACTTGCAAGCACCATAAACATATTTTGTAAATATTGATGTGCGTGTCCAAAAATAATAGCAACAAAACGTTGGCGTTGTGCTACATCTTTTTGTGGGTCTGTATCTAATTCTTTTAATTTTCCTACTTCAGGTCGCACTGCTTCGTCAATTGTTGAAAACTCTTCATACATTTGATCAAGTAACGCTTTTTCTTTAGCAGTATCAAATAACGCTTTTGCATATTTTTTTGCTACATTAGCCATTATTTATCGCCTGCCTCTTTAATGTACTTTTCAACTAATTCTTTTTGATCTTTTTCTGAAATTTCTTTTTGCAGTACTTTTGAAGCAATGAGTACGGAAAGCTCAGAAACCTGATTGTTAATATCTGCAAGTGCGCGTTCTTTTTCACTATTAATTTCATTTTGTGCTGTTTCAATCATGCCATTAGCTCTAATATTGGCTTCATGAATAATTTCTTCGTGTTGTTTACGGGCTTGTATTTTAGATTCTTCTAAAATCTTATGAACCTCTTCTTGTGTTTCTTTTAGTGTTTGTTTGTTTTGTGCTTCTAATTTTTGAGCATTTAATTTAGCTTGTTCAGCATCGTCGATATCTTTATTGATATCGCGTTCACGTTTGTCCATTACTTCTTTAAGTGGGCCCCATGCAAACTTTTTCAAAAGTAAGAGTAATATGGCGAATGTAGCAATCGTAACAATGATTGTTCCCCATTGTACACCACCGCCACTAGCCGCACCTAGAACGAACATATTAGTCGTAGCAGTCACTTTCATAGACACTCCTTTCATCCAGTATAATCATAAGGTATTTTGATAAAAACGAACGGCGAGAGCCTAGAAGACTTCGCCATAAAGACTAGTTTACTTATAGTGACATGAAAGCGATAACTACACCTATAATTGGTAGCGCCTCAACTAATCCGATACCGATAAACATAATACCCATTAATTGACCACGTGCTTCTGGTTGACGAGCGACACCTTCTACTGTTCTTGAAACGATAAGACCATTACCAATACCTGCACCAAGTGCTGATAAGCCGATTGCGATTGCTGCTGCGATTAAATTCATTTAAAAATCCTCCTAATTTGTTCTTTTTATTTTTTAATTTAATGACTCTTTTGTACTTTATGTGACATATATACCATCGAAAGCATTACAAATATATATGCCTGAATCGTACCGATAAAAATTGAGAACCCTTGCCATACGATTAGGCCAGGTAATCCAATTAACCAACCCCATGCTGGGAAGTCGAATACTAAACCTGCTAATAATCCTAGTAATAATTCACCTGCAAAAATATTTCCGTAAAGTCGTAGTCCTAGCGTCAATGTTGAAGTGAACTCTTCAAACACATTGATAGGCAATAGGAATATCGGCTTTGTATAATTTTGAAAATACCCTTTAGTGCCAACCATTTTAACCCCATAATAATGTGTTAATAATATTATAAGCGTTGATAATGTTAATGTCACAGTTGGATCGGCTGTGGGAGATTTCCACCACAGGGTGTGTCCCGAAATTAATTGGAACGGTAAACCGAGCATATTACTAACAAATATGAAAAAGATTAATGTAACGGCTAAGAAATGGAACTGACCGCCTTTTGACCAAGCCATGTTACTTTCGATAATCCCTCTTACGAAATCAAAAACCCACTCGATAAAGTTTTGTTTGCCTGTTGGACGTTTCTTGAGGTTACGTGTACAAATAATAGCTATTACAAAAACAATAAACGCCGTAATCAACATCATCATAATCGATGATAGATTAAACACGATGTCTAGACCGAACACATTCCAACTGACTAGAGGGTCTTTATGATCCATGCTTTCTCACCTCTTTCATTATAAAATTTATTTCTTGTGTAAAAATGGTTTGAAAACAATTAAAACATAAGAAATCATTAAACCAACAACTACTCCAAAAATGTTTATATGGTCCTTATAAAAATACCATGTCGTACAAGCTAATATCACAACCAAATATCTCCAAATGTTGCCCGTTGAAATATGTATGTTATCCTTTTCTTTTGCTTCCGCCAAATAATATTCAAAAGTAAAAGTATTGATTAGCGATCCGATCATTCCAATTATAAGACCTAATATAAATGCAGAGTATGTGAAAATAAACACAATTACAAGTACAATAATACAATATATATAGTATTGCATGTACTGTTTAAAAATGATGTTGAAACGTTTCATTTCAGTGCCTCGCTTCACCTTATCTTTCTTATATGAAAACCATTCCAATCATACAATTTTAATAATAATATAGGGTACTTTACGTGTCAATTCTATTCAAATTGTAATTCAATTTTTTACAAGAATGTCACAAAAATGACACATAAATACGAAAATTATTTGAAAGAAGAAGGTTTTTTATCAATTAAACCAAAAAAATATTTAATATTTTGACAAATTCTATATGATGCATTGCCGTCTCCATATGGATTTTGAGCTGTACTCATAATCTCATACAAATTTTTGTTATCTAATAGTTCTTTTGTTGCTGCGAATATATTCTTTTCATTTGTGCCTACAATTTTTAATGTACCTGCCGCTACACCTTCTGGTCTTTCTGTAACATCCCTCAAAACGAGTACTGGTTTACCTAAAGAAGGCGCTTCTTCTTGTACACCACCAGAATCAGTTAAAATTAAATAAGACTGATGTGCAAAATTATGAAAATCAACAACTTCTAAGGGTTCTACAAGCTCAATTCTTGTGTGATTTGATAAATAATAATCTGCAATTTCTCTTACTTTAGGGTTTTTATGTATTGGGTAAACGACAACAACATCCTCGTATGCTTCGACGATATCTCGTACTGCTTTGAAAATATGTGCCATTGGTTCCCCAATATTTTCTCGTCTATGCGCAGTGAGTAGAATAATTCGTTTATCTTTGTGCTTGGCTATAATTTCTGATTGATAACCATTATGAATTGTCGTTTTCATTGCATCAATAGCAGTATTACCTGTTACGACAATTGAGTCTTCTGGTTTGTTTTCAGCAATCAAATTATTTGCAGCATTATTGGTAGGAGCAAAGTTTAAATCGGACATTACTCCTACCATTTGTCTATTCATTTCTTCAGGAAATGGAGCATATTTATTCCAAGTTCGCAAACCAGCTTCGACATGCCCGATTGGGACTTGATTATATAATGCTGCAAGACTTCCAGCAAATGTACTCATGGTATCACCATGAACAAGTATCATATCTGGTTTCGCTTCTTTTATAACATCCTCTAATCGTACGAGTATGCGTGAAGTTATATCAGACAATGATTGTCCCTGCTTCATAATGTTCAAATCATAATCAGGTGTGATGTCAAAGCTTTTCAACACAGAATCTAACATTTCTCTATGTTGTGCCGTCACTACAACGATTGGTTGTAATTCAGCGTCTTTCTCCAATTCTAAAACGAGTGGTGCCATCTTTATAGCTTCAGGCCGTGTCCCGAATACAGTCATAACTTTTTTCATACTACTCCACTCCTGGGTCAAACTATTTTGTACCGAATAAACGGTCACCAGCGTCACCTAATCCAGGTGTAATATAAGCATGGTCATCTAATTTCTCATCTAATGCTGCGATATAGATATCGACATCTTCATGTGCTTCTTGTAATTTTTCCACACCTTCTGGTGCTGCAATTAGACACATAAATCTGATATGCTTGGCGCCACGTTTTTTAAGTGAATTAATCGCTTCAATTGCGGAAGCACCAGTCGCTAGCATTGGATCAACTACGACAATTTCTCTTTCTTCAATATCTTGTGGTAATTTCACAAAATACTCAACTGCTTCTAGCGTTTCAGGATCTCTGTATAAGCCAACATGACCTATTCTTGCTGCCGGCACAAGATTTAAGATACCTTGTGTCATGCCAAGACCTGCTCTTAAAATGGGAATAAATGCTAATTTTTTACCGGTTAAACGCTTAGCTATCATTTTAGTAACAGGCGTTTCAATTTCTACATCTTGTAACTCTAGATTTCTAGTCACTTCGTAAGCCATTAACATGCCTACTTCATCTACGAGTTCTCTAAATTCTTTTGTACCTGTATGTACATCTCTAATGTAACTTAATTTGTGTTGAATAAGTGGGTGATCAAAAACATGTACGTTGCCCATAATTACTTCCTCCAATTTAATTATATAAAGGATGTTTCGTAGTTAATGCTTTAACTCTTTCTTGTCCTTCTTTTAATGTTGTTTCGTTTTCAGGATCTTTTAACACTAAGCTTATAATTTTAGCTACTTCTTCAAATGCCGCTTCATCAAAACCACGTGTAGTAGCTGCTGGTGTACCAAGTCTTAAACCACTTGTTACAAAAGGTTTTTCTTGATCAAATGGTATTGTATTTTTATTACAAGTAATACCTATTGAGTCAAGGGCTTCTTCTGCTACTTTACCAGTAATATTGACTGATCCTTTTACATCTACGCATACTAGGTGATTATCAGTACCGCCAGATACTACTCTAAATCCTTCTTTATTTAGTGTATCAGCTAATACTTTTGCATTTTTAATAACTAGTTGCTGATATGTTTTAAAATCATCTTGTAGTGCTTCACCGAACGCTACTGCTTTGGCAGCAATAACATGTTCTAAAGGGCCACCTTGAATGCCTGGGAAGATTGTTTTGTCAATTTGCTTTTTGTATTCTTCTTTACATAAAATCATTCCACCACGAGGGCCACGTAATGTTTTATGTGTTGTTGTAGTTACAAAATCAGCATATTCTACTGGACTTGGGTGTAAGCCTGCAGCGACTAATCCAGCGATATGAGCCATATCTACCATCAATTTAGCGCCTACTTCATCAGCAATTTCTCTAAAACGTTTGAAGTCTATTGTTTTTGAGTATGCAGAAGCCCCAGCAACGATTAACTTAGGTTGGTGCGCTTTTGCTACTTTTAATACTTCGTCATAGTCTATTTGTTCGCTTTCTTTGTCGACACCATATTCGACAAAGTTATAAAATTGACCACTAAAGTTTACTGGCGCACCATGAGTTAAGTGCCCACCATGACTTAAATTCATACCTAATACAGTATCTCCGTGTTCTAATGCCACGAGATAAACAGCCATATTTGCTTGTGAACCAGAATGTGGTTGAACGTTAACATGTTCTGCACCAAATAATTGCTTTGCTCTCTCAATAGCTAATGTTTCAGATACATCGACATATTCACAACCACCGTAATATCTTCTGTTCGGATAACCTTCAGCATACTTATTAGTTAATACTGAACCTTGAGCTTCCATAACTGCTTCCGACACAAAGTTTTCTGACGCAATTAACTCTATATTGTTATTTTGACGGTTGAACTCGTTTTGAATCACTTCATAAATTTCTTTATCTTGATCTTTAATAAATGACATTAGTAAACCCTCGTTTCTGTATTAGTTGTATTTTGCTCTTTCGCCACCAATTTTTTTAGGTCTTGAAGAAGCGATTGTAACAATTGCTTCGCCAATTTGCTTCACGCTTGTACGTTCGGGTATTGCTACATGTTTGATATGCATACCAATTAATGTTTGACCAATATCTATACCTTTCGGAACAGTTATAGTTTCAACCACCATAGGCGCTTCCATATGCTGATATGCATACGTAGCTAAACTACCTCCAGCATGGACATCGGGTACAACGGTTACTTCTTCCATCGTTGTGGGGTCGAAGTTAGCTTTTTCAATCGTAATTGCTCTATTGATATGTTCACAGCCTTGAAATACAAAAGAAACGCCTGTTTCCGTTTCAATCTCTTTTAATGCTTCAAATATATCTTTAGCTACTTCCATTGAACCGACGCTACCTATGCGTTCGCCAATCACTTCTGAAGTAGAACAACCTACAATACAAAGCTCATCCTTTTTAAAGAAAGATTTAGACTTTAGTTCATCTAACAATGCTCTTAAATCTTCCATATTAAACACCCCTTATTTATTTTGATAAAAAAGTAAGCCAAAATACATAAGTCCAATCTGGCAAATTTAATTGCTAGCACATTTGCTACACGTAATTATTATAACGTATTTAATGACTTACTCATACTAATTTCACATATTTATTTACTCTAATATTTTATTTTTTAATTTTTCAATCAATGAATTTAATTCATTATAAATTTCAATATAATCTGATTTAGTTCCTCCAAATGGGTCAGAAACATCATCACCATGCAATACATATTCACTTAAAGTAAATATATGTGTATTTACGCCATACGTTTGTTTAATCGCATCTCTATGACTCCTTGACATTGTCAAAATAAGATCTGCATGCATGTCCATCTCAGTGAATTGTTGCGCATTGTCAGGTATTGGCAATTGTTTTTCTTTTAAGATAGCACGCGTATGTTCTGAGGTAGGTGCGCCATCTAATGCAAATAAACCACGCGAAGCAACTTCGATGTCAGGTATTTTAGCTTTTGCAATACTTTCTGCCATTGGACTTCTACAAGTATTACCAGTACAAACAAAAACGATTTTCATAATTTTTCTCCTTTAACGACGGTAAAGTTTGCCGCCTTTTGCATTCGATTCATAATAGCAACTGCTTCGCCACTATTTTCAAATCCAAATATATAAGCTTCTTTTATCTTTTTATTTTTGTCTATATCGTGCAATATTTGATACAAATTATGGTTTGCCCCTTTAATATCTCTTTCATTTTCACACAGTGGAATGAAAGTTGCGTTTTTTGGAATATATTTACATTTATCTTTCGGGAATATAAACGCAACATCACTCCAATCTTTACATGAGGATGGTTGTTGATGAACGCCGTATACAATCGTTATTGGCGTATCTGGCGCATAATGTTTATATTTCATTCCGGGGGCTATAGGTTTTTCTTGATTTAAATCATCTTTTGCTGAAATAGAACCTGGCAAAACATTTTCAATCATCGACTTGGTGATAGATCCTGGACGAGCAATTTTAAATGGGTATTGCGTGCAATCTAACACGGTACTTTCTAAACCTTCTTCACTTTGATCACCATTAACAATACCATCAATGCTTTGGTTTAAATCATGATATACATGTTCAAACTTAGTTGGAGAAGGTCTACCACTTAAATTAGCGCTCGGTGCGGCAATCGGTATGTCTACAAACTCTAATATTTTTCTCCCAATCACATGACTTGGCATTCTAACCGCTATGGATGAAAGTCCACCACTTACACTTTCACATAAATATCCTTTTTTTAATGGTAAAATAAACGAAATTGGTCCTGGCCAAAATTGATTCATCAGTATTTTAACTTCTTGTGAAATATGCTTCGTAAATACATCTAGTTGCTTAACATTATGTATATGCACGATGAGTGGATTATCTGAAGGTCTACCTTTTGCAGCAAAAATATTTTTTATAGTTTGTTCATTTCTTGCATCACCACCTAAACCATATACAGTTTCAGTTGGTATAGCGATGAGTCCACCAGCTTCAAAAATATTTTTTATCTCATTAAAAGCATCTACATTTGCATCTTCTGTCACATGATTTCTTAAATCCCATATTTTTGTTTTCATTTATACTCACCCTTTCATCTTAATTTCAATTTTAAAACAAAATAAGAAGTTATGCACCTTCATGACATATCATGTTAGGTACACAACTTCTTAAATTACCATTTAAAAGAAACCATTCTATCATTATCGTTAATATCTTTTATTATTTGGACACTTACAGCAGGATATTTTTTTTCAATTTTGCTTTTTAATGTAGCTCCTTGTTTATAACCAATCTCAAACACAACAATTGCATTAGGTAATAATACGTCTGGTAATTGATCTAAAATCTTTTCATAAACTTGAAAGCCGTTGTTTTCAGCAAACAAAGCACTCATAGGTTCATATTGTAAAACAGTATCATCCATTAAAGCTTTTTCGCTCTCAGCGATATAGGGGGGATTTGAAATCAATCCATTCACTTTAATATGCTTTTCTATTAATGGATTTAAGGTATCGCCTTGTAAAAATATAACATCTACATCATGATACTCAGCGTTTTCTTTTGCCACAGATAAGGCTTCATCATATAAATCTGTAGCTATAACATCCAAATTTTGATTCATTTTTTTTAGTAAAATAGGTATGTTACCACTACCTGTTCCAATATCTACAACTTTATCTCCCGATTTTACCAAATTATAAAAATGTAGTAATACTTCCTCGGTTTCTGGCCTTGGAATTAAACAATGCTCATTCACTTTAAATATTTCACCATAAAAAGTTTGCGTTCCTACAATATATTGAATCGGTTCGCCTTGTAACATCCTTGCTTCCGCATTATCAAACAACACGTTGTGTGCTTCCGTCATAACTTCATCTGCGTGTAGCAAATAATCTAATTTTTGCCATTGAAATAAATCAAGCATTAACCATTCAGCTCGTGTTACTTCAATACCTTTAGTTTCGCATTTGTCTTGTGCGATTTTTAATCGCTCTCTATAATTCACCATCATTCAGTTCTTTCAATTTATCAGTTTGTTCAGCTAAAGTTAGTGCATCAATAATCTCATCTAACTTACCTTCCATAACTTGCTCTAATTTCTGCAATGTCAATCCAATACGATGATCCGTTACGCGACTCTGTGGATAATTGTATGTTCTAATTCTCTCTGAGCGATCACCTGAACCGACAGCTGATTTACGCTGTGCAGCATACTTTTGTTGTTCTTCTTGTAATTTCATATCAAATAAACGTGCTTTTAACACTTTCATTGCTTTTTCACGGTTTTGAATTTGAGATTTCTCAGATGATGTAGCAATGACACCTGTCGGTATATGTGTAATTCGAACGGCAGAATCAGTGGTATTTACGTGTTGTCCACCTGCACCACTAGAACGATATGTGTCTACTTTAATATCTTCATTTCGAATCTCTATCTCAACATCTTCAACTTCTGGTAATACGGCAACAGTAGCAGTAGATGTGTGAATACGTCCTCCAGACTCAGTTGCTGGTACACGTTGTACACGATGTGCA
Source organism: Staphylococcus sp. GDY8P67P (assembly GCF_017892545.1). Classification (NCBI taxonomy): domain Bacteria; kingdom Bacillati; phylum Bacillota; class Bacilli; order Caryophanales; family Staphylococcaceae; genus Staphylococcus; species Staphylococcus sp. GDY8P67P. Next base: position 50,423 of record NZ_JAESLH010000030.1, on the reverse strand, counting down.
CCATTTTCGTATTTCAATTTACTGTAAGCGCCTGTTCCTGAAACAGAGAAGCTAATCTCTTTGTAACCACCATGATCACTTTCAGTAGCTTCTACGATATCAGTTTTATAACTATGTGCTTCTGCATATCTAGAATACATTCTAAATAAATCACCAGCAAATATTGCAGCCTCATCCCCACCAGCTGCTGCACGAATTTCAACAATTACGTCTTTTTCATCGTTAGGGTCTTTTGGAATTAACAAGAATTTTAATTCTTCTTCCAGTTCTGGAATTTTTTGACTCAATTCTTGCTTTTCGTCTTTAAGCATTTCAACTTCTTCATCGTCTTTTGTTTCCTGTAACATATCATCTATTTCAGTTACATCTTCTTTAACCTGTTTATATTCACGATATACTTCTACTGTTTTTTGCAAATCAGCCTGTTCTTTTGAATATTTTCGTAAATTGTCTGGGTTATTTACGACTTCAGGATCACTTAACATTTCATTTAATTGCTCGTATCTTTCCTCTACAATGTCTAATTGATCAAACACTACATTTCCTCCTTCTCATGATTACTTGGTGCAACAATATGATGTGCCCTACATCTAGGTTCATAGCTTTCGTTAGCGCCAACGAGAATCACTGGATCATCTATTTTTGCTGGATTACCATCAATTAATCGTTGTGTACGGCTTGATGACGAGCCACATACTGCACATACAGCTTGTAGTTTAGTCACTTCTTCACTTACTGCTAATAAATGGGGAATTGGTTCAAATGGTTCACCTCTGAAATCCATATCTAAACCTGCAGTAATCACTCTATGCCCCTTTTCAGCTAATTCTTCAACAATATGGACAATATTATTTTCGAAAAATTGAACTTCATCAATTGCTATAATATCAAAATTTGTTAAATCGTGTTTATAGATCTCAGCTGCTGTCGAGATATTAATTGCCTCAATTGCATTGCCGTTATGCGACACAATCTTATCTTTATGATAGCGATCATCTATTGCCGGTTTAAATACAACCACCTTTTGTTTAGCATATAGTCCACGTCTTAAACGACGAATTAATTCTTCAGATTTACCACTAAACATACTTCCAGTTATACATTCTATCCACCCGGAATGATAAGTTTCATTCATTATGCGTTCCACCCTTTTTCAAAACATAATCGGTTTATTATATCATATTTTCCATCTTAAAATATCAATTTCTCATAAGATATTTGTAATTTAATATGTAATCAAAGTGCTCTAACAACTGTGCAATTCTGTTCAAACCTTCACATCGTCCATGTTAAATAAAAAAGCATTCTCATAAAATGAGAATGCCTTATGACAACAATTATTCGTTGCTTGATTTGAATCCGAATTTCTTGTTGAAACGTTCCACACGACCATCCGCAGCAGCGAATTTTTGACGTCCTGTGTAAAATGGATGTGAATCAGATGAAATATCTAAACGAATAACTGGGTATTCATTTCCATCTTCCCATTCCATTGTTTCTGATGAAGATTTTGTTGAACCACTTAAGAATTTAAAGTCTGTAGTTGTATCTAAAAAGATAACTTTGTGGTATTCAGGATGAATATTTTGTTTCATTTTTTTCAGCTCCTTTGCCCTGAACCATCTGGAACAGAGTTGTTTGTGAGTTTTTTTACCCAATACTTGATAATTATAATTGTTATAAAACTAAAACGCAACCCTAAATCACATATTTAAATGTTAAGCTGCTTTAAATAATTGGCTTACCAGTTTTAGTACTTTCTTTGGCAGCTTGTTGCAATTGTTCAAAGAATTCTTGATTCGTTTTTGTACGTTTTAATTTTCTTACAAATCTTTCTGTGAAATCAAGTGAATCTGTGAACATGTTACGTAGTTGCCAAAGTGACTCTAAATCTTTTGGCGGTATTAGTAATTCTTCTTTACGTGTAGAACTTCGACCAATATCAATAGCTGGAAAGACACGGCGTTCAGCCAGTTTGCGATCAAGGTGTAATTCCATGTTTCCTGTCCCTTTAAATTCTTCATATATCATGTCATCCATACGTGATCCTGTATCTACTAAAGCAGTAGCTAATATCGTCATACTTCCACCAGCTTCAATATTTCTCGCAGCACCAAAGAATGCCTTAGGTTTGTGTAATGAAGCTGGATCTAAACCACCTGAAAGTGTGCGTCCGCTTGGCGGGATAACCAAGTTATATGCACGTGCAAGTCTTGTAATAGAATCCATAAGAATAATGACATCTTTACCTATTTCTACTAAACGCTTGGCACGTTCTAATAGTAATTCTGCTACTTTGACATGGTGCTGTGGTGGTTCATCAAATGTTGAATGAACGACTTCTGCTGATTCTACAGAACGCTCAATATCAGTTACTTCTTCTGGTCTTTCACCCACAAGTAGCACAAATAATTCTGCATCAGGTTTATTGCTTGCGATGGCATTTGCAATTTCTTTCAATAATGACGTTTTCCCAGCTTTTGGTGGGGCAACAATCAAACCACGTTGTCCTAAACCAATTGGCGTAATTAAATCCATAATACGTGTAGAATAATTTTCTTTTGTTGTTTCTAGCTTGATGCGCTCTTCTGGATATAATGGTGTTAATGCTTGGAAATGTGGTCTTTTCTTAACTTCTTCTGCATTCTCATCATTAACAAAATCTACTTGTAGCAAACCATAATACTTTTCATTATCCTTTGGTTTCCTTACTTTACCAGTTACTTTGTCGCCTCTTTTAATTTCAAAACGACGTATTTGGCTAGCAGAGATATAAATATCTTTTTCACCTTTTGAATAATTGACAGTCCTTAAGAAGCCATAACCATCTTGTTGGATATCATCTAAGATACCTTCCATATAATAGTTGCCATCTTTTTCCATCTGGGCTTCCATAATTGCAAGAACTAACTCTTTTTTATTTAATTTACTATAGTTTGTTAATTTCAGTGATTTTGCTTTTTGAGTGAGATCTTTAGTAGTGTAATTTTTATATAACTCGTGGAACGATTCGTACTGAGGTGATGTTCGTACTTTATCAGGCATTATCTTGCACCCATTTCATAAAAAAGTTTTAAATAACATAGAGGGCTACGCTATTTACCTTTATAACTATAGCAAATATTTTATTTAATTACAAAATGTATTTCAATTTTTGAAATTTATTAATACTGCTTTAAAGCTAATTAGTTAATAAAACAGTATGTTAAATTGTAATGCTTTAATTTATAATTCAAAATTTCTAAAAATAATTAGAGCTAAGCATAGGTATCTCTGGTTCAATCATTAACATCAATTGTCATTGAGAAATATAAAAACTGACCTTTGCATATCGTAATAGACTTATATTAGGAATTGGAGATTGTCGTTTCGTTAAGTAATATAAGTTAAACATTCATTTTTGGCGATTTTATAATGTCCTTACACCGAAGAAATGGTGGTTATGAGAGGCTACAGGCTCTAATCATATCCTCACGCATGCATGTTAAAAATCGGAAGATTAAAAAATGACTAATCCATAAGCATACGGATTAGTCATTTTTAAGCTTGAGATTATTTGTCACAGTATATTTTTATTACAACTTATAATTTTATTTTGTATTAAATTACGCGTTAAAATATCCTGCAATAGATTTAACTTCTAAGAATTCTTCTATGCCATAATCTCCCCATTCGCGTCCTAAACCTGATTGTTTATAGCCACCGAATGGTAAGTCTGGTTTTCGTCCAGCTTCATTTATTTCAACTGTTCCAGCCTCAATTGAACGCGCAACTTTATGCAGTTTTTCTTTGTCTTGTCCATATACATAACCAGCTAAGCCATATTTCGTATCATTTGCAATTTCAATTGCTTCGTCTAAATCGTTGTAAGTAATCACAGACATAACAGGACCGAAAATTTCTTCTTGTGCAATTGTCATATCATTTTCAACATTATTAAAAATAGTTGGTCTTGCAAAATAGCCTTTTTCCAAGTTTTCAGGTTTTCCAGGACCACCGTATAATAATTCGGCACCTTCTTCTACACCTTTATCAATATATGATTGAACTTGATCAAATTGTTTTTTACTAATAATTGGTCCTACTTGTGTACCTTCTTCACGAGGATCACCAACTTTAACTTGGCTAAATTTTTCTTTAACAGCTGTTAAGAATTCTTCTTTTATACTTGCTGGTACCAATGTTCTAGTTCCTGCAGTACAAACTTGTCCTGTATTATTGACGACTTTACCAGTTGCTGCACTTGCAGCACCATCAATATCAGCATCATCTAAAATAATATAAGGAGATTTACCTCCTAATTCTAATGATACTTTTTTGAAATCTTCAGCTGCTTTCTTCATAATGCTTGCACCAGTTGGACCAGATCCAGTAAAGGACATCATTCTTACTTTTGGATGTTCACTTAGTGGATTTCCAACGCCTTGGCCATCACCATTCACTAAGTTAAATACACCTTTAGGTACGCCAACTTTATCAAATATTTCTGCTAAAATGATGGCTGCAAATGGTGTTTCTTCTGATGGTTTTAATACAACTGGGCTTCCTGCCGCAAAAGCTGCTGCTAATTTTAATGAAGTTTGGTTAGTTGGGAAATTCCATGGTGTAATTAATCCAGCAACACCAATTGCTTCCTTAACAACTAAATCGTCGCCACGTCTTTCTTCAAATTCAAAATTATCTAATGCATCTCGTGCAGCTTCAAAATGATTTAACCCCATTTGATAATGGACATTTTCAGATACTTTTAAAGGAGCTCCTAATTCGTCAGTTATTGCGTCAACAATATCATCTTTTCTATTTTTATATTCTTGAACAATTTTATCTAACAGTTCTTTTCTTTCTGCTACAGAACTTTGTCTAAATTCTAAATATACTTTATCTGCTGCTTCTACCGCTTTATTAACATCCTCTTTATTGCCTTTAGCAATTGTGCCTGCCACTTCTTCAGTTGCTGGGTTGATTACATCAAGTGTTTCTCCACTTGCACTTTCTACCCATTCTCCGTCGATATATTGTTTAGTGAAATTTCTCATCAATTATTCACTCCTTAATTTGTGTTCATGCTTTTATTCTAACCTAGATTTTTAATTTTAAAACATATCTGCTCATTCCAAATCATTGCAAACGTTGTTATTACAGGGTTTTACGCCTGAAATTTATGCATAGTTATAATAGCATTATTTTGTTATATATCAATTTGAAATAACATTTATATCCTTAAAATTTTGCTTTTTTTAGAATATTTAAACATACCATGACATGTCAATCGGCACATCCACTCTTAATCAACAAAATTATTTTAACACTACTAAAGGTTAGATGATTCGACAATAAATAAAAAAGCTATAAAGAAATCTTTAATTAAAGATTTCTTTATAGCTAATCTTAGTATGTTAAAAACAGACTAGATATAACAATCATATTCAAATAAAATATTACATGAAAATGTCAAATTAAAAAGTTAAAATCATTCGCTTTCTAACTCGATATATTCTTGGGCCCATTTTTCCATAGGAACCAATGCCGATGCTAAGGCATCACCTTTATCTGTAAGTTGATATAAAATGTTCATAGGACTAGTAGAAATAATTTTTTTCTCTACAAGTCCCCATTCATTAAGGTCTGTGAGCTTTATGCTAAGTGCACGAGGCGTAATTGTTTTCAAATCACGTTTCATATCAGAAAAATGAGCAGATTTTTCCGTGCACCTAGACAAGTAATTAATGATAAGACCGTTCCAACTTCTACCTACTATTTTAAAGGTCTCTTCTAGATAAGGGCAAACCTCCATGGTCATCACCTCATATCAATTATATTTCCCCACTGTATAAACTATAATTTACTTTATACATTCAGTATAATTATTATACCACATGTTTTATATTTTTTCAGTCCAAATGTCTGCTCCAAGTGATTTTAGTGTTTTAACAATATTAGTATAACCACGATAAATATGTTTTACATTATAAATTGTAGTAACACCTTCAGCTAATAAGCCAGCTACAATTAGACAAGCACCTGCACGTAAATCACTCGCGTATACTTCTGCGCCTGTTAATTTAGATGGTTTGATTGTTGCAGTACCATTATCTGATGTAATATTAGCACCCATATTTTTAAGTTCTTCGACATGCTTGAATCGAGCTGGATAGATTGTTTCAGTCACAAAAGAAACTCCATCAGCCATAAATAATAATGGCGTAATAGGTTGTTGTAAATCTGTAGCAAAACCTGGGTATACTAATGTTTTAATATCTACACTAGAATATGGTGTACTTCTCTTAATTGTTACACTATCATCACCAACATTTATGTTTACACCAAGTTCTTTCAACTTAACAGTTAATGGCTCAACATGGGTAGGGATAATATTATTAATCACAATATCTTCACCACAAGCTGCGGCAATACACATATAAGTTCCTGCTTCAATTCTATCTGGTATCACTTGATGATGTGATCCATGTAAATGCTCAACACCTTTTATTTTGATTGTACTTGTACCAGCACCTTTAATATTAGCGCCTAAACTTGTTAAGAAGTTAGCTACATCAACCACTTCTGGTTCTTTCGCTGCGTTTTCAATTACAGTTTGTCCTTCAGCTCGTACTGCTGCCAACATAATATTAATCGTTGCACCTACACTAACGATATCTAAAAATATATTAGCACCTGTTAAACGATCAGCTTCAATTTTCATAGATGTTTCACTGGATTCATCAACATGCGCTCCTAATGCTTTAAAACCCTTGATGTGTTGATCAATCGGTCGTGGACCTAATGGACAACCGCCAGGCAACCCAATTACACATTTTTTAAATCTACCTAACATTGCCCCCATCATATAATATGAAGCACGTAGTGATTCTACTTTATTATTAGGTAATGGAGCATTTTCAATTTCATTTGGATCAACTTCAAGTGTCGTGCCGTCTAGCTTTGCATCAATATTCAAATCACCTAATAAACTCACTAGCGTTTCAACATCTGAGATTTGTGGTAACCCTTCTATTGTAACTTTATCTTCCGCTAGAATTGTAGCTGGAATGATTGCTACAGCACTATTTTTTGCACCATGATTATTAACTTCACCTTTTAGTGTTTGACCGCCTCTAATTTTTATTACTTCTTGAGCCATTCGCTTGATCTCCTTTGCCTTTCAATCAGTATTTCAATTTAATTACATTATTTGCATTATAAAGTAAAAAAATGAAGTTTGCAAAACACACCAATGAAACAAAACTTTTTTAATTTTAAATTATGTATTGCTTCACTTTTATGTATACTATAATGATATTTTTATTCCCGATTTAATAGGGTTCAAATCTTATTTATCTTATTTCTGTTTAAAATTTATGTTGATATTTCAATTTGCTTAATTTTAACGCTCATAGATTATAACATAAAAAAATAAGACTGCGACATTAAAAATTGTCACAGCCTTACCGATTGAATCATCAAGATTACTTTAAAATATGCATCTTTCTATTATAGGCAGATTATTTAGCTCTATTTGATGTACCAAACTCTTTAATTTTACCCACTACTGTTGTTTTAATCGCTTCACGTGCTGGTCCTAAATACTTACGAGGATCATACATTTCTTTATCATTGTCTAAAGCTTCACGTACTGCTTTTGCAGAAGCAATTTGATTTTCTGTATTAACATTGATTTTTGCAGTGCCAAATGGAATCGCTTTTTGAATATCTTTAGTTGGGATACCAGTTCCACCATGTAATACTAATGGTAAGCCAGTTGAAGCACCAATTTCTTCCATTTCTTTAAATCCTAATTTTGGTTCACCTTTATACGGTCCGTGAACTGAACCTAACGCTGGTGCTAAAGTATCAATACCTGTTCTTTCAACAAGCTCTTGACATTCTTTAGGATCTGCATAAATAACACCTTCAGCAACAACATCGTCTTCTTGTCCACCTACTGTACCTAATTCAGCTTCTACCGATACACCATGTTCGTGAGCATATTCAACTACTTTTGATGTAATTGCTACGTTATCTTCAAATGACTCATGAGAAGCATCAATCATAACTGATGTAAATCCAGCATCGATAGCTTCTTTACATTTATCAAAACTTGAACCATGGTCTAAGTGAATTGCAACTGGAATCGAAATTTCTTTATCGTGCATTAATCCTTCTACCATTTTAACTACTGTATAGAATCCGCCCATATAACGTGCTGCACCTTCAGAAACTCCTAAAATAACTGGAGCATTTTCTTCTTGTGAAGCTTCCAATATCGCTTGTGTAAATTCTAAGTTATTTAAGTTGTATTGGCCAACCGCATAACCATTTTCTTTTGCATCGATTAACATTTCTTTCATTGAAACTAAAGGCATGAAAGTTCCTCCTTAGTGCATTGAGCACATATTTTTACAATTTAATTATATCAAAATCCCAAACAATTTGCATTCTTCTATTCATTTGTAAGCGTTTTTAATTTATTTTTTTAATTTATTCCATTTAAATCAGTCTTTAGCATTCATATTTTTATATAAAATTGCAATATTTTCTATCATTATTTAAAATAAGTTGAGTGAATAGATCGGAGGTACATATATGTCTAAAATTTTAAACACACAATTAAATGGTGTTTTCAATCGAATTGAAGCACAAGATTTAGATATTCAAATGGCAGCTCAATGCTTAATTCAAGCAATAGGTGGAGAAGGTAATGTGTTTGTTAAAGGTTATGGGGACTTGAATTTTTTTGAAAATTATATTTTAAATAGTAATGAAAAGTTAGAATCTAGTGTTGCATTATCCTCACTTAATACATTCGAAGATATTGACACAACAGATAGAGTGTTTCTTTTTTCCCCTTACTATACTGAGAATGTTGAAAATGATGTTAAGTCATTAATTGCAAATGATGTAGACTTTGTCTTAATTTGTAATAAACCAAAAACAGGAAATTTTCCAGATCATTTATTTCATTTTGTTAATCTAAGTACACCAAGACCTATTGTGTATACCGAAGATTACGATAAAATTGTTATACCACATCCAATTGCATTCAACTACATTTATTATGATATATATACACAAATGGTTGAAATGGTTAGAGATTTAAATCTTTAACATCTAAATCACTATTATTCTTCATATCTCATCTAATTTAATAAACAAACTAACTTTAAAAAGGCTGAAACGAATGTCATCGTTTCAGCCTTTTTAATCAATATTTACTTTGTTTGTTGATGATTCAATGATGCTTCTATAAATGCTTTGAATATAGGTTGTGGTCGATTAGGTCTAGATAAGAATTCTGGATGAAATTGACATGCAACGAAGAAATCATTTTCAGGAATTTCTACCATTTCAATCAATCTACCGTCTGGACTAGTTCCAGAGAAAATCATACCTTTTTCTTCTAGCTGATCTCTATATTCATTATTGAACTCATAACGATGACGATGTCTTTCTTCTATATTTACTGCGTCATAGATTTTATGCGCTAAAGTTCCTTCTTTAATATGACATGGGTACAGCCCTAATCTTAACGTACCACCTAAATCTTCAATGTCTTTCTGTTCAGGCAATAGGTCAATGATCGGATGTGGCGTTGAGGGATCTAATTCTGCAGAGTGTGCATTTTCTAAGCCAAGTACATTTCTTGCAAACTCTACTGTAGCAAGTTGCATTCCTAAACAGATACCGAAATATGGTACATTATTCTCTCTCGCGTATTTGATAGCGGATATTTTTCCTTCACTTGCTCTGAATCCAAATCCACCAGGAACTAAAATGCCATCAACATCATTCAGTATATCATGTACATTTTCATCAGTTACCTCACTAGAATCTATCCACTTAACTTCAATATCCTTTTTAAATGGATAACCTGCATGTTTTAACGATTCAACTACTGATAAATAAGCATCTTGAAGACTTACATATTTACCAACTAAGCCGATAGTTATTTTGCCATCTAAACTGTTTACTGTATCTAGTAAATACTGCCATTCGTCTAACTGAGTATCATACTTAGCGTTAAGTTCTAAGCGTTGAATTACAATATCATCCATGTCCTGTTTACTTAATTGTAATGGAATTTCATAAAGTGAATCTGCATCGCGACATTCAATGACACTTTCTTTGTTAATATCACAGAATAAAGCAATTTTATCTTTTAAATCTTGTGTTAATTCATATTCTGTACGTACTACGATTAAGTCTGGTTGAATACCCAACCCACGAAGTTCTTTAACACTATGTTGTGTGGGTTTTGTTTTCATTTCACCGGCAGCTTTTATAAATGGTAAAAGTGTACAATGTACGTACATGACATTTTCACGACCCAAGTCACTACGAATTTGTCTAATCGCTTCTATAAATGGTAATGATTCAATATCTCCAGTAGTACCGCCAATTTCAGTAATAACTACATCAGCATTCGTACTTTCTCCTGCTAAAAGTAAACGTTCTTTAATTTCATTTGTAATATGAGGAATTACTTGAACTGTACCACCAAGATAATCCCCACGGCGTTCTTTTTTCAAAACATGTGAATAAACTTTACCAGCAGTAACATTTGAATACTTATTTAGATTAATGTCAATAAATCTTTCATAATGTCCTAAGTCTAAATCTGTTTCCGCACCATCATCAGTAACAAATACTTCACCGTGTTGGTATGGACTCATTGTACCTGGGTCAACATTTAAATAGGGATCAAATTTTTGTATTGTAACTTTTAATCCTCTATCTTTTAATAAACGTCCTAAAGATGCTGCTGTGATACCTTTACCTAGTGAAGATACAACTCCACCAGTTACAAAAATAAATTTTGTCATTTTCTGCCTCCTATTATTAAAACAGTCATTCCCACAATACCAACAAAAATTTATGGCATGTTTCATTAATCATTGAAATAGTTATAATTTATGTAAACGTCTAAGCGTTATAATTTTTAAATGTCATTATATTCACTAAAAATAACGTCATAAATTAAAATTTTATAAAATTTGTATAGTCATTTAAATAAAAAAATCGCTCCCTCTCACAGCATTTGCAAGGGGGAGCGTATAACATTTATACACGTCGTCCTAATTAAAGGAGCCCGAATAAAATTTTATCATTTTCGCAGAAAAAGTCAAATGAATATTGATAGATTATTGATTAATTTTCTTCGTCTTCTTCCTCTTCATCATATTCATCTTCGTCTTCTTCTAAATCTTCATCTTCGTCATCGTCTTCATCAATAACGATTTCATTTTCAGGAATCTCTTCGTCAACTTCTTCTTCATCAGGTTCTTCGATTGTCTCTTGGTCATCAGTGACTGCTGGGATGTCATCATCGTCGTCTGCCTCATCTTCACCAAGTAATTTTAATGTTTTATCTTCTTCATCGTCATCGTCTAAAATGTCGAATTTTTGGATAGTTGGTGCTATTTTTTCTTCAATATCGGCAACTGAATACCAATCACGTAAGCCCCATATGTTTTCTCCAACATTTAGGAAACGACCATCTGTGTTTAAGTCTGTATAGAATTGAACAATTCTATTTTCAATTTCGTGGTCTTCGTAATGACCTAAAGCTTTAAATTCGTCAATAATATCATATAAGTTCATTGTATCGCCTTTTTCAAGTAATAATGTGTAGGCCATATCAATAAATGATTTCTCGTCAACCATTTCTTTAGTGTAATCTTGAATTCTCATTATTTATTCTTCCTTTCAGAGGCATTTATGCATTTATCCAAATCAGTACTATTCATCTTAAGTAATAATAACAAAAGTAAATTATAAATGACAATCCCTGATTTCGCAAACACTATTAATAATTAATATATTTTTCAAAAACAGAAAAATCTTCTGCCTTTTCAATTTCAACAAAATTACTGTTTATACATAGTGGTTTTAATTCATTATTTTCCCCATAAAGTGTAATCGTTATTAGTTTTATACCTTCAAAATGTTTTCGAATATATGTAGGTAATTGTCTCAATGCACTTTCCGCTATACCGTTATGTCTCTCTACTTTATCAACTTCAATTGAATTAATATTCATACGCTGTTCATGTTGCTCAATTGCTATAAAACCTACCTTATTATCGTCTTTCATCATATCAATAATATGCACATCATAAGGTGATGTATCTCCATTTGCTGTTAGCTTTAAAGAAGATACATGTTTAGAATCTAAATCTAAATAATATAGACGTTCTTTGCCAATCGGGCCTTCTTCTTTTGTGGCAGCATGCATAAAACCTGCACGTTCATATACATTCCATGCACCTTTATTTTCCGCATCTACAACTAAGTATAAATGATTAAAATTTGGAAATAGCTTTTGAACATATTGTGGCAAATACATCATCATTTTTGTACCATACCCAAACCCTTGAAAATCTTCGTTTACAGATAAAGAACGAACATATATAACTTGTTTAGGTGTATCGTAGCCTTCATGTTGATAATATTGATGTAAGACAAAAAAACCTACTACTTCTCCTTCATCATTCAAAGCAATATTAGCTACTCGGTCGTTATCCTTCAACGCATCACTAAGCACATCTTTTGGCAATGAAGAATATATCTGTTGGCGCTCACTTAATTTAAAATGACAAACAGCTGATTTATATTTTTCTTCAAAAACTTGTATTGTAATATTTTCAAACGTTTCTTTAATAAACATATTATATCCCCTATTGTGTTTAACTTTTATTAGTTATTAATACCACTTTTACACTAATATAATCGAAAGTTGAACATTTTGTCTTATTAGTCTAAGAAACAATTCATGAGCCAGTTGACTTCAAATTGATCTTTCACTTGTCCATGCATCGCATTAAAAAATGTTTTAGACAGAGGCATATGTGCGTCTCCCGCTTCGCTTAATTTATCATATACTTGTTTTTGAGTTTCCAAATCGTCGAAAGTTAAAATTATATTTGTGTTGTCATTGCTCCATTCCCGTCCATATGTGCTGGAAATATGTAATACAACTGTTTCATTAATATGGAGCTCCGCGTGTAAAGTTTTACCGTTTGTTTCGTTTAATATTTTTTCGCTACCACCAAACGCATTTTTATAAAATGTTAATGCTTGTTCTACATCATCTACTTTAATAAAAGGGCTTAATTTCATTAAAACCATTCCTTTCTAATTTTCTATATTTGATTTTACCTCATTTTATTATAATATAAGTTATAATGTAAATTTTTTAGGAGGTACACAGATGAAAATAGGCATTGATGCCGGCGGAACACTTATAAAAATTGTTCAAGATGATAATGGTAAACGACAATATACTACAAAATTAACTACTGAAATAAATGACGTCATTGAATGGTTGGAACAACAATCTTGTGAAAGTATTAGTTTAACAGGGGGGCAAGCTGGGACAATTCAAAATAGTTTAAATTGTGAATCTCGTATTTTTGTAGAGTTTGATGCTGCTGCAAAAGGTTTAGAACTCTTGTTAGAAGAACAAGGTCATCATTTAGATAATTATATTTTTACTAATGTTGGTACTGGAACATCATTGCATTATTCAAATGGCAAAGAACAACAACGTGTTGGTGGTGTCGGTACAGGCGGTGGTATGATACAAGGCTTGGGTTATTTATTAACTGGATTAAAAGATTACAAACAATTGACAGATACTGCCCAAAAAGGAGATCGCGAATTTATTGATTTAAAAGTAAAACATATCTATAAAGATAGTGAACCTCCTATTTCAGGAGATTTAACTGCTGCTAATTTCGGTCATGTGTTGCATAATTTAGACAAGGATTTTTCAGATTCTGACAAATTAGCTTCATTGATTGGTGTAGTGGGAGAAGTCATTACTACGATGTCTATTACAGTAGCGAGAGAATATGGTACAGAAAACGTAGCTTATATCGGTTCTTCGTTCCACAATAATCATTTACTTAAAGAAGTTGTTAAAGATTATACGGTATTACGTGGTTTTAAACCATTTTATATTGAACACGGTGCCTTTTCCGGTGCACTAGGCGCAATTCATTTAAGTTAAAAAAATACCATGACATAAATGTAAAGAATTGTTTTTTCTTTACTTATGTCACGGTAAAAAATGAACGTAATTATTCCGTTTGAATATCACTATTCATTCAAACGGAATAATTACTTCCAACAGTGCTTGTATTCAATGATATTAAAACGGTAATTGATCTAATACTTTCTGAGCTGAGACTACGGTACCTACAACGCCTGATTTCAAATCAATCGCTACTGCTTTGTCATCATCTCTTAAAGTATCTAACCATTCTGCGAAGACTTCACCCTCTATTTCAATAATATCGCATTCTTCAAAATCTTCATTTCTTACTTTTTCTGCCCTATTTCTAATACTCCACACCGGCATAATATGTGGTTTTTGATGCTCATCATCACTAATCATAATGAATTGTTTGGCATCTTTATTAGTTAAACCAAATACAGCATCTTCTTCTGCTACATCAATAACAAATTCTTTGAGACGAATTTCATCTAAATCTGACATCAATTCATTTGTAAAATCAATAATATTTACTAAATCACCATCTGTCTGAGATGAAGCATTCATCAACACTTCTTCACCTTCTGCAAACACATCATCCATTTCATATGTTACGAAACGATCAATATCAATTTTTTTAATCTTATCATAATCGGTGTCATGTTTATTTAAGAATGTTTCAGCTGTTTCTTTTTGAGTCCAAACACAAATGACATCTTTCCCTAAAATTTCATGTCTAATTAGTTGTTTTGACTTTGTTGCTATATAAAAATATTCATTTACCAGAATATCTTGAAAAAATGAACTTGCTTTATAAGACATAATCACACCTTCAATTCATTAAAATATTTAACTATATTTAAAATATAAATGAGTATAATACTATAGTCAATTAACGTCATACAATAAATATTAAAATTTTAATATATCTAAACAATAAACTAAGTTAACAAATCCTATTAACTGAATTTTTCCTATATTACTGATTATATTTTTAATTCTTTTAAAAATTGTTGTTCTAGTTTATCCACTTGTTCTTGAGACTGTCCATGCCAAATACATGCAAATCTTGAAGGAACGTTTTCATTATTATACCAATCACCATCATAATATGATAGCGGAAACAAGCAACCCTTACGAACATATTTTATAATTGTTTGAAAGAAATGTTCATTATCATGAGGTGCAATATAACTATAAAACTTTTGATATCCAGACTGAATTAATGGATCTAATAAAAGCATGCTTGTTGAGCCATTTTGTCTAAAATTTAAATCAATCGCAAATATATCACCGTGCTCATCTATAAGTAAATCAAAACCCGCAATGCCAAAATAACCTTTCGACACACCTATTTCCATGATTTCTTTGCCTGCTTGAATGACTGATTCAGGCACATCATGTACATTTTGATTACCACTATAATGTCCATATTTGTCTGTAATTTGCTCTGATGTACCTATATAGTGAATATCCCCTTCTTTTTCACATGCAAATTGCACGCAATAATTAGCTATTTCCTGAATTTTTTGTTCGATAATAATTGTGTCAGTCTCATCTTTTGCTTGTTCAATACGTGATTTTGCTTTAATCAAGTCCTCATCGTCATAACATATCATCACGCCATAACCGCCTGCAGTTGGTAAGTCATCACCAGGCTTCAAGACAAAAGGAAACGTCCAGTTTGTAATCGCATCTTCAAACGCTTCTACTTTTACCACTTCACGTGCAGGTAAATATTTTTGATTCGTCCATTCTGGAATGCGTGCTTTATTATTTAATGCAACAAAAATATCTTTATCCATTGCGTAATATTCTTTTTCTAAAATAGATTCACTATGAATATATTGAAAATAAATGCGTTTATTGTCTTGTTTGGCAAGTTTTTTTATTGTTTTTTCGTACGAAGTTTGATCATAAAAAGTATAGATATTGGTAGGCATTGGTTTGCCAATCAATTCCAATAACATTTCCAATTTCTTTGTGACACTTGCTTGATGCACAATAACAGGCATTTGATCAGCTATAATCAATTCCCTACCAGTCAAAAAATTAGATTGATGTTCCTCTGGTTCTAACCATGGATTGGAAATATAAGATGGTCTAGAAGTATATACGACATCATCATTGTATAAATCACTAAGTGTTAATTTAGGGTGTTGAGTACTTAGTTTTTTCATTTTTTGTTCCCCTTTATATATTGGTGCTGTTCAACTATTTCATTAAGTTCTGCTTGATTTTCTATTAATTCTAATCCCATTAATGCAAGGATTTTAGCACCTCTTATTAAAGCTTGATCTCCATGGGCACTTCCTGCCGCCTCTCGAAAACGATGTGTATGTCCCACTAAATTTCTAGAACCTATTTTAATATGAGGATGAATCGTTGGTACAACGTGACTTACATTACCCGTATCTGTCGAGCCAAAACCAAAATCATCATCTATCACTGCCTCTCCCATTTTCATAGCATATTTTGCAAATAAATCATCTAATTTGGGTGTTTTAATAAATTCATTAACACCATTTTGTATGGGACCAAATTCATAGTCACATCCCGTTTGAATCGCGGCTCCTTTTGCAATTTGCCCTACTCTATCAGTTAAAATATCCAATTCTTTACGAGATGTTGCACGTGTATAAAAGCGCGCATGTGTGTAGTCTGGGATAATATTAGCAGCTTTTCCACCATCTAATATAACACCATGAACTTTTTGACTTTTTTTGATATGCTGTCTTAGCTGAGCCACACCATTAAAATATGTAATCATTGCATCTAAAGCATTTCTTGCTTCTTCAGCATTCTCAGACGCATGTGTACTTTTACCATAAAATTTAATGTCTAAAACATCTACCGCTAATGTGTTAATTGTTTTGTAAGTTTCATTTCCGGGATGTACCATTAAAGCAACATCCATTTCATCTACAATACCTTCTTTAACGTAAGCAGCTTTTGCGCTACCATTGACACCACCCTCTTCGGCTGGACAACCAAGTATTACTACTTTTCCACCTGTTTGTTCAATCACTTGCTTCAAAGCTATACCAGCAAATGTACTTGCCGTACCTATAATATTGTGTCCACAAGCATGTCCTAAGCCTGGTAAAGCATCATATTCTGCTAAAAAACCAATAGTTGGTCCATCGATGTCTGAATCATAACGCGCAATAAAGCCTGTAGCATAACCTGCAATATTTGTTTCAACATCAAACCCATGCTTCTCTAAATCTTCAATTAACGTTCTTGAAGCAAATATTTCTTCATTACCTAATTCAGGTCTTTGATGAATAAGGTGACTCAATTCTATGTATGTTAATTTTTCATTTTCTATATAATCTAATATGATTTGTTCATGTGTCATTTTCAATACAACTCCCTTGTACTACAACATTTCACACGTATTATAAAACTTATAAATAAAGCATGTTTAATACTAAATGTGCAAAATACATTTTTATTATTACTTATTCTATCCGTTTTGATAAATTCTGTCATTATTTTTCTGAAATTTTAAAAAATGATATTTAGTTGTGTTTTTTTAAATTTATAGAAATTGTAAATAGCGTTACGTCTTGTTACAATTATGATAATTATTATTTTAGGAGGACATCACATGCCAAAAATGAACGTTGAAAGTTTTAATTTAGATCATACCAAAGTAGTAGCACCATTTGTTCGACTTGCAGGTAAAATGGAAGGTGCTAATGGAGATGTTATCCATAAATATGACATTCGTTTTAAACAACCAAACAAAGAACATATGGAAATGCCTGGTTTGCACTCACTTGAACATTTAATGGCTGAAAATATTAGAAATCATTCAGATAAAGTTGTTGATATAAGTCCAATGGGTTGTCAAACTGGTTTTTACGTATCTTTTATCAATCATAGTGATTATGACGATGTGTTAAGTATAATTGAACAAACACTTCAAGATGTATTATCTGCTACAGAAGTTCCAGCATGTAATGAAGTACAATGTGGTTGGGCTGCTAGCCATTCATTAGAAGGTGCCAAAGAAATTGCACAAGCATTTTTAGATAAAAAGAATCAATGGCATGATATTTATGGCGAAGGCAAATAATATCTTATTACCGTTGTAAAATAAGATACAAAAATCAAATTCAAAATATAAGTAACTATTTTTGAATAAGCACTGACAATATTCTAATTTATTTAATAAGATTGCTTGATTTGAATCGTTATCATCTAATGTCAAAATACACAAGAATCTGAGACATAAAACCTAGAAAAAAAGCACACAGATGATTTAATTAATACATCTGCGTGCTTTTTTATTATTCAATACTGCGGCGTATTATTGTTGGCTCGCTTGCTTAATAGGACGACTTCAGCCTGTCGTCTTCAGATTGTTCCGTTCCCTTAAGCGTCTCGTCAAAATACACCGTATTTATATGTAATTTCAAATTAAAATACTTTAAAAACAAGTCCATATTGGAATCTTTATTTCTTTGTATTAATGGCATTTAATGTAAAAAAGTAGTAACTCAATGCGCTAATGATAATTAAAACAAAATTGAAAAATGGTATTTTTTATATTTTTTCCATTTTTAAACGTTTATGTTTATCAGAAATATATTTTTGTAAAGTTTGAACATGCAACCGCTCAAATTATAAGGTTACCTTGGCTGTCCGCATGTTTCGACTCAGCTATAAAACTCTATTTTTAAAAGAAATGATGTTATCGTTTAAGTTTTGTTTTTTTAAGTTTACACCTTAACTATAATATATAAAACATAGAAAACGCCAATTTCTATATTAATTTAATAGAAATTGGCGTTTAGTCTATAACCAGAGCATTCTAACCATGGCGCTTTATAACGTATATCCAGTCACGCAACTATTGATTGTTCACTTTATAGTTTGTTCACGATTTTTATTAAGACAAATTGAAGTGGGATTCGACTGTATAACAAACTATTCGGTAGTTGTTTATCGCCTAGTGGCAATTTTTTTCTTGCCATATAAATATTTGCAGGCAATACTGCTAATAAAAACATATTAATCATTTTCTTGAGACATTGGCCAGGTCTATTAACTATTAAAAGCAAGCCAAAAATTATTTCGACTACACCCGAAATAATGACTGCCGATTTTCTAAATGGTAAATATTCAGGTACAATTTTTCTAAAACGTGACTCATGCTTAAAATGTAAGACACCAATAATCATGAAGCCACAGCCTAAAATCAAGCTTAATAACCGCTTCATTTATCGACACCCATTTCTTTTAAATAGCTTCGACCAAATTCTGGTAATGTAACGTCAAAATTATCCGCAATTGTAGCACCTATAGAACTAAACGTATCGTCCGTAGATAGTTCATGGTAATCTTTTATTTTAGGACTAAACATTAAGACTGGGATGTATTCTCTTGTATGATCTGTCCCCGGTGCCGTAGGATCATTGCCGTGGTCTGCAGTAATGATTACTAAGTCGTCATCTTTAAGATGTTTGATAAGTTCTGGTAAACGCTCATCAAAATCTTTCAATGCCTCAGCATATCCATTTTTATCACGTCGATGTCCATACAGAGCGTCAAAATCCACTAAATTCAAGAAACTTAACCCCTTAAATTCACGTTGTACAGTTTCTATGAGCTTATCCATGCCATCCATATTGCTTTTTGTTCGAATTGCTTCAGTAACACCTTCACCATCATAAATGTCATTGATTTTTCCTAATGCAATCACATCAAATTGATTCTCTTTCAACTCATTCATCACTGTTCGTCCAAATGGTTTTAACGCATAATCATGTCGATTAGAAGTTCTTGTAAAAGCACCTGGTTCACCTACATATGGTCGTGCAATGATTCGACCAATTAAATATTTTGGATCTTTAGTTAGTTCTCTTACTTTTTCACAAATATCATACAATTCTTCGAGTGGAATAATATCTTCATGTGCCGCAATTTGAAGTACTGGATCTGCTGATGTATAGACAATCAGGTCTCCAGTTTTCATCTGATGCTCTCCCCACTCATCAATAATTTGTGTACCAGAAGCTGGTCTGTTTGCAACTACTTTTCGACCTGTCATCGTTTCAATTTCACTGATTAATTCTTGTGGAAATCCATCAGGATAAACTTTAAAAGGTTGCATAATATTTAAGCCCATAATTTCCCAATGGCCCGTCATCGTATCCTTACCTACAGAAGCTTCACTCATCTTAGTATAAAACGCTTCTGGTTTAGACACTTTTTCGACATTAGGTAATGCAGCGATATTACCTAGACCTAACCTTTGTAAATTAGGTAATGATTTATCAAAACCTTCAAGCGTATGCTTCAAAGTGTGACTGCCTTCATCATTAAATGCTTTTGCATCAGGCCCTTCGCCTATACCCACTGAATCCATGACAATTAAATGTACCCTTTTAAATGGTATAGTCATCATTCCATCTCCTATTCAGTAATTATTTTATGAATCAACGTAGGAACTTCGCCGTGTGAACTTATCGTAATGCTTTGATTTAATTTTTCCTTAACATCATTAATTTGCTCACGGTTACTATGAATCGTTAATAAAGCTTCGCCTTCATCAACTGAATCTCCTACTTTTTTGTGAAGGACAATGCCAACACTTAAATCAATATCATCTTCTTTAGTTTGTCTACCTGCCCCTAACATCATAGATGCAACACCGATTTCATTGGCAATAATTTCGGTTACTGTACCAGATTTTTGCGAAAGTAAATCAATTTGAAAACGCGCTTGTGGTAGTTTACTAACATCATCAACTACTGAGCCATCACCGTCTTGATTTTCTAAAAATGTACGGAAACTTTCCAATGCTGAACCATCTTCAATTGCTTTTTCTAATAATGCTTGGGCTTCCTCTAAATCTTTAGCTTTGCCGCCAACCACTACCATTTGCGAACCTAAAGTCATAACTAACTCAGTTAAATCTTTTGGACCTTGACCTTTCAGTGTTTCAATCGCCTCTTTAACTTCTAAGGCATTACCTATTGCATTACCTAATGGTTGACTCATGTCTGAAATAATCGCCATCGTGTTTCGGCCAACATTATTACCAATACTAACCATCGCATGTGCAAGTGCTTCAGCATCTTCGATTGTTTTCATAAAGGCACCATTGCCTGTTTTGACATCCAATACAATAGCATCAGCGCCAGCGGCAATTTTTTTACTCATAATAGAAGATGCAATCAGTGGTATTGAATTAACTGTTCCAGTCACATCACGTAAGCCATAAAGTTTTTTGTCTGCCGGTGTTAAATTCCCAGTTTGTCCTATTACAGCTACTTTTGCTTCATTTACAAGTTCAACAAATTTATCTTCACTAATTTCAACGTGAAACCCTTCAACTGATTCTAATTTATCAATTGTGCCGCCAGTATGACCTAATCCTCTACCACTCATCTTAGCCACAGGAACACCAACAGAAGCTACTAATGGAGCTAATACTAGTGTAGTTGTATCTCCAACACCACCTGTAGAATGTTTATCAACTTTTATCCCATTAATCGCTGATAAATCAATCACGTCACCAGAATTAACCATTGCCATTGTAAGTGCTGCTCTTTCTTGATCATTCATATCCTGGAAAAAAATTGCCATCGCTAAACTCGAAGCTTGATAATCTGGTATTTCACCACTGGTATAAGCATTAATAAAGAATTCTATTTCTTCATTTGTTAAAGCTTGACCATCACGTTTCTTTTCAATAATATCTACCATTCTCATTTGAGTTGGCCTCCCCTGTTAGACATTTATGTCTTTATATGTCTCATTTTAAACTTAAAGATAGTGATTAATAATCTGAATTACTTTCTAATCCTTGGATGATCTGTACACCTGCACTAGCGCCAATTCGAGTAGCACCAGCTTCTAGCATTTTATTGAAATCTTCTAAGTTTCTGACACCACCTGAAGCTTTAACTTCTAATGCATCTCCGACTGTATCTTTCATTAATTTAACATCCTCAGGTGTGGCACCACCACCAGCAAATCCAGTTGATGTTTTCACAAAGTCAGCACCTGCTGCTTTACTGAGTTCGCAAGCTTTTACTTTTTCATCATCAGTTAAAAGGCAAGTTTCAATAATTACTTTTACCGTTTTACCATTAGCTGCTGCTACTACGCCTTCAATATCTTTTTGGACTTCATCATAACGTCCGTCTTTTAAGGCACCAATATTGATAACCATATCTACTTCTGATGCGCCATTTTTAATAGCATCTTCTACTTCAAACACTTTCACTTCAGTATTTGTAGCACCTAATGGAAAACCAATAACTGTACATACTAATACGTCAGTATCTTGTAATTTATCAGCTGCGTATTTAACATGTGTAGGGTTAATACACACTGACTTAAAATGGTATTCTGTTGCCTCATCAAGAATTTTATCTACTTGTGCTCTAGTAGACTCCGGTTTTAGTAAAGTGTGATCTATATATTTTGCATAATTCATTCTAATTCCTCCTAATATATTAACTGTATGAAATTATTCTAATTCTTGAAAGTCATTACTTTTCTAAAAAATTAATAACATCACAACAAGTGCTTTACCTCTATATTACAAAAATTCGCAAAAATAATAAACAAATGTTATCTTTATTTTGATAAAAGAATTTAAAGGAGAAGAAGTCTATGACAAAATCTACACCACATATTCAACCTAACGGAGTTAAAATTGCTAAAACTGTTTTAATGCCTGGGGATCCCTTGAGAGCTAAATATATCGCTGATAACTATTTAGAAGATGTAAAACAATTTAATGAAGTTAGAAACATGTTTGGTTATACAGGCACTTATAAAGGAAAAGAAGTTTCTGTGATGGGTTCTGGAATGGGTATTCCAAGTATTGGTATTTATTCATACGAACTATATAATTTTTTCAATGTCGACACAATTATTCGAATTGGATCATGTGGCGCTTTACAAGAAAACGTTAACCTATATGACATCATTATTGCTCAAGGTGCTTCTACAAATTCGAGCTATGTAGAGCAATATAATATTCCAGGTCACTATGCGCCTTTAGCTGATTTTGACTTAATGTTAAAAGCAAAACAAAAAGCGGATGAAATTGGTGCTACTACGCATGTTGGTAATATTCTTTCTTCAGACACATTTTATAATGCCGATCCAACATTTAACGAAAAATGGCAACGTATGGGCATCTTAGGCATTGAAATGGAATCTGCTGCATTATACTTAAATGCAACTTTTGCTAATAAAAAGGCATTAGGCGTCTTCACTGTAAGTGATCATATTCTACGTGATGAAGCTACTACTGCAGAAGAACGTCAAAACTCATTTACTCAAATGATGGAAATAGCATTAGAAATTGCTGAATAAAATTTTATAACGTTCATACATGAAGTAAGTTCTTATTTCTATCTCTATTACAAAAAAGACAGGAATCAAATGAAAAATTTGATTCCTGTCTTTTACTGTTTTAAATATAAATACTGTTTGTCTATCTATAAACTATTATTTTCCTAAATAAGATTTTAACATCCAATTATGTTTATCAATATTGGTTTGCATACCGATAAACATATCTTCAGTTACATCATCTTCGGCATTAGAAGCAACTTCAATTGCTTCTTCTAATTGTTTTGAAATATTTTCAAAATCTGTTGATAATGCTTCAACCATTTGTTCTGCTGTATAACCTTTACCTGCTTCATCTATAATTGATAACTCTAAACTTTCTTTTAATGTACCTACTGGATTACCGTCTACTGCTAAAATACGCTCTGCTAAATCATCTATATATTGACTTGCTTCATCATATAATTCTTCAAATTTTGTGTGTAGTGAGAAGAAATTTGGTCCTTTTACATACCAATGAAAATTGTGTAATTTGGTGAATGCAACTGTCCAGTTTGCTACTTGTTGGTTTAATACTTTTACAACTTCTTCATTATTTTTTGACATATCAAAAATCTCTCCTTTAAATTTTTTGTCGTAACTAAGCGACAATCAATTTTCGATTACAATAAATATTATATTATAATAATTACAATCTGTAAAGTGTTTATCAGTATTAAATTATAATTATTATAATTTAGAATGCAGCTTAATCACCCACTTATATTATACCCTGAATTAAGTCATTTAATCTAGTTCTTTTCTGTATGGCATTGCACCTTGAGCACCTAATCCTGTAACTGAAAAACTAGCAGCTAAATTGGCAAAATTAACTGCTTCCTCTAATGACTTATTTTCAATTAGAGCAACTGCTAGCGCACCATTAAACGTATCTCCAGCCCCTGTAGTATCAACTACTTCTTTTTTATATCCCTTAACAAGTTGTTGAGAATCACTGTAAAACAATGCACCCGCAGCCCCTTTAGTTACGATTAATTTTTCAGGATACATCATAAGAGCTTTATCAACTTCATTTTCAAATAATAGTTCACTTTCTGATTCATTTGGCGTCAACCAATTAACTTTCTCAATTATTTCTTTATCTAATGGTCGAAATGGTGCAGGATTTAACATTACCCTCATTTCATGTTTTTGTGCATATTCCACTACTTTTTTAATAGTCTCTTCAGGTATTTCATGTTGCATTACAATAATATCGCCAGCAGCAAAAAATTCTAGTTTTGGAATTACTTTATCTGGCGTTACATAATTATTTGCTGCCGGCACTACAACAATTCGATTATCATCTTCAAACAACGTTATATGTGCAGTTCCTGACGCTTCATTTTCAATAATATCCATATACTTTGTATTTACATTGTTTTTTTTAAGATTTGAAAGTATTTGCTGTCCATTATCATCATCGCCTACAGCCCCGATCATATAAACATGGTCGCTTAAGTGTGCAGCCGCAACAGCTTGGTTAGCACCTTTACCTCCAGGATTTGTGAAAAATGATTCCCCCATTACTGTTTCACCTACATTAGGTAAAATATCTGTTTTTACCACTAAATCAATTGATGCGCTACCAATCACAACTATGTTTCCCATATTCTTTTCCTCCATCTATGCATTCAGTCAATAAAAAATGATTGCTCATAATCATTAGGTTTGTGCCAATGTGTTTTCCACATTCTGTTTCTATTATCTGCAAAAAGTTGATAACCAAAATCTCTTAACCATTTAGGGGTTATATATAATAATAAGCCAATCCATTTATAATTTGTTAAAGATGAAATCAATGATGCTATTGCATCTGATTTATACTTAAATTGGGCTCCTTCTTGCAAAATAACACTATCGTGTTGTTTTGTTTCTGGATAATTTTCAAACATATTTTGAGCTGTAGAACCTTGAAGTTTTGCAAATTGGTAACGTCTAGACAACCCATTTTGAATAAGCCAAATTGCGTAATTGTAACAGTATACGCAGTTACCATCGTAATAAATTATTGGCATGCCTTCATCTCCTTTTATGATTTGTAACCATAAAATATAAATTATTTATTCACAGTTCTATTATATCCTAAAATGATAAAAATAAATCATTATATGAAATATATTATTAGGTCTCCTTAAGTATTTATTTCACATACAAAATTGGGCAGAAATCTCATTTTATTTAAAATATTTCGTCACCACACCACAGTAATGATGACTAGAATAGAAAAAGTATTAAACTTTACCTGAATTGAGCTTTAGTCTTCTACAGATAATATAAAAACGCCCAGGACGAACCAATGATGTCCCAGACGCTTATTCACTATTTTTAAACTGTGATTTTAATCTTGATTTACCTTAACAATTCTTGCATATTTTAAAAACTGTTCAGTATATTTTTGTTTTATATCATTTATGCTATCATACGTAATGCCAACGATATGCCAATTGGGATTAAAATGATAAAATGAATCTTTTTTTCTGGACCATTTAACCATACTTCCATCTCTATTATATCTTGGTAATGTCATTTCATAGCCTTCTAAAACATTAATATAAGTTTGAAAAATGTCTGGATCTATACGATTAAAATTATCAATAACCAGATAACTTTTATCATTTCTTGGCATAAGATTAGTAATGAAACCCTCTCTATAATACAAAGCACCCGCCTCATTTGGTAAATATTTACCATATAACATATCCTCTGTAAAATCTGGATGCCCTGCCGTAATTACTGGATTAGCATTTGTCTTTTGTAGCAAGTTTTCTGCAGCTTTTAGACCTTCGCCTTTATCAACTACTAACAGAATAAATGGTTTTACATCCTCATCTGCTTTATCAATAACATCTTGACTTTTAACTGCTTCAAACTGAGATTTCATTCCATCGTTTTCACTCATTTCAAGTATTGCATCAAATTGTGTACGTGACATACTCGCAATCGCTTGTTTTGCATTTTCTTGTAAATAATATAAGTTTTTTAATTTTGGGTGTTTATTTAATGTACTTAATGTTACGGGCTCGATTTCTTTTTCAAAATAAACCTCTATCGCTGTACTATTTGTACGACCAGGGATTGGAGATTTTTCATGTAAATGTTGACTTACTTCACCAACACCAATCACTGATTGTTCTCTATGTTTATTATAAAAAACGAGTTGGTCTCCAATTTCAAGTTGTCTATAAAAATGGTATCCATTTCGTTTAATACCATTATATGTGTGTGTAAACAACGTATTATAAGAATTGGGTTCGAATTCTTGCTCCTCTGATATAAAGAAATATCTAGGTATTTTCGTTTCTCCTTTACCCAAACTCACGATTAAGTCAAATTCGTCTTTTGTAATTTGATTAAATAGTGTTTCTTTCATATTAGTAATACGAAATTCTAATTGTTCACTTCTTTTTAAGTAATCAGCAGTTAATGGTTTCAATTGTTCTAACAACTGAAAATGAACACGAATTTTATTCTGTGCGCCTGTTTGAACGCTAGTAATTTCACCAAATCCTAGTAAACCAGTATCCATCTGTACTTGATAAAATACAACTTTATCTCCTACTTTAGCTTGTTTAAAAGATCGGAAACCTTGTGACGGATTAAATTGAGCACCTGATTCAAATAATGTTGTTTGCCCCACTAATGGTTCGTTATGATTCCAGCGATTATATCCGCAATTTAACCAAAAATAATTTGTTTCCTCTGCCATTTAGATACTCCTTATCTCATATAAAAAATTCTATCTTCTCATTATATTTAAAAATTAATCCGCAAACAACGATTACAATAAATTAATCAATTTCATTGATATCAAACTTGTTATTATTACTACTATCCAAGTCACTAGCCCTAATAAAATCGGCTTTGCACCAGCTTGTTTAAATTGTCTGAAATCTACATTTAATCCTATACCTGCCATTGCCATCGTTATTAAGAATAGTGATATTTGTTGAAATATATGAATAACAGTTGGTGAAAAATTAAAAATTGTACTAATTAATGAGGCTATAATAAACCAAACTATAAACCATGGAAAGATTTGTTTGATCGACGTGCCTGTTTGTTTAGATTTTTCTTTACGAATCGTTCTATATGTAAAAAATAATACTACTGGAATAATCATTAACGTCCGTGTTAATTTTACAATTGCGCCAGTTTCTAATGCTTTATTTCCGTAATTAGAAGTCGCAGCAATAACACTAGATGTATCATTTATTGCCGTACCCCCAAAATATCCAAAAGCCGTTTGACCCATGTTCATTAAATGACCGAGTGGTGGGAATATAAAAACTGCTATTAAGTTGAATAAAAATATAGTTGAAATAGCAAATGCTACTTCGTTTTCTTTAGCCTTGATAACTGGGCTTGTGGCAGCAATCGCAGACCCACCACAGATAGATGTCCCAACCCCAATCAGGATGCTAAGATTTTCATTTATTTTAAATATTTTCATCAAAATAAACACGATTATAAATGCAGCTAATAAAGTTATAATTATAATTGGCAGAGATTTCCAACCAATTGAACCTATAGATTGAAAGCTCAACGTAAAACCGAGAACAATAATACTATAATGCAATACTTTTTTACTACTAAATTGGATACCGGCACGATATTTTTTGGGAATTTCAATAAAGTTATTTAAAAGAATACCTATAACAATGGCAAAGATTGCACTTCCTATTACTGGAAATTTGCTTCCCATAATGGTTGCAATAAGCGCAATAATAAATGTCATCAATAAGCCTCGAGATTTCGACATTTAGCCCACCTCCAATTTAAATTCTATTTTACCATAAATATTTTATCGCTAAAGAAAATTTTATAATCTTTTAATTATAAAACTGATTCATTTTAATTATTAATATCCATTTCGTCCAAACTGAATTAGATTTAATTAATAAAACTAATGATTATTACTTATAAAAAAAGTATCTTTAACTTCAAAAGTAAAGACACTAAATTTATTGATTATTGAACCATCGTCAATGCACCCATAATTGGCATTAAATTAATGAGTACACCACCAAGTTTTAATAATCCACTTATTTCTTTGTTAGGTATCGTAATTAATGTAGCAATTATACCAATTGCACCAATGATTACAGGTAAGAAAAATGAAGGGAAAATAGGTATTTTTAAAAATATCCCGGCGCCAGCTAATAAACCGCAAATTAACGATACATATAAATACTTATACATTTTAAAACACTCCGTTTTTATTCTCTATAAATAACTTATAATTAATTCATAATTCCCTTCAAAAATTGTATCTAAATCGTCTGAAGTTAGTATGAAATTTTGACCTTGTGTTACATCATATATGTCTCCATCAACTATGACTTGTCCAGCGCCTTTTAATACAGAAACTAAAACAAATTCTCTCGGTTTCATATAATTTAATGTGCCAGATATTTCCCACTTAACCATTGTAAAAAAGTCATTTGAAACAAGTTGAATTCGCTTATGATTTTCAATAATTTCAGTATCCGTAGCTATATTAATATTTTCTTGAGTAACTTCGATGACATCCTTTGCTTTTGCTTGATCCAATCCTCTGCTATGATGTGCTATTTCCTCTCGACCAAAATCGTATACGCGATAAGTGACATCAGAAGATTGCATTGTTTCATAGACAAGTACACCAGCACCTATAGAATGAACCGTTCCTGCTGGTATAAAATAAAATTCTCCCGGCTTAACCTTAACTTTATTAAATAAATTTGCATAGTCAGTTTCATTGATTTGATTCACTGCAATATCTTTCGAATCTGCATTCACGCCATAAATGATTTCTGCGTCTTCTTCTGCATCGATGATATACCAACATTCTGACTTACCATATTGTCCATTCTCATTTTCATATGCGTATGCGTCATCAGGATGCACATGGATTGATAATGCTTCTTTTGCATCTACAATTTTTGTCATTAATGGAAACTCTTGGCTCGGGAAATCACCAAACAATTCCCGATGATTTTCCCATACCATATCTAGTGTCTGCCCCTTGTAAGGCCCATTCAACACTTCACATTTTCCATTTGGGTGTGCTGAAATCCCCCATGCTTCTCCAATATTTTCAGCCGGCAAATCATAACCGAGTGATTTCAACTTTGTGCCACCCCAAATTTTCTCATGTAATACTGGTTTTAAAAATAATGGCATTCACCACACCTCCAAACTTAGTTAATATATTGTTTAATCTGATATTTCCAATTTAGAAAAATATAAATTTATACTATTAATATTACATTTTAAAATTAATTTGACAGAACTATTGAAATTGTATCACATATCTTAACGCATTATAAACTGTCACTTCAACGTTTACTCATATTTAAATCAATAATTATTATATCAATACGTTTCATAGACGTATAGTTAAATTAATGTGATTCAATTACATTCAGTTGAATTTGACAATAAAATTATTCAATTGTCATAAATTTTTTAAATAAAGACTTGCCTTGTCAATATTTTTCACATTATAATGATACTAGAGTCTTTAAAAGACTCAGATTCTTTTACATATAAGGTAATGAATTATGATGATTTTGATCAGATGATTACTGTTCAAAATTTAAAATTTGCAATAAAAGCCCAAACTGCTATAGTTTGGGCTTTTTATTCATTGAAATTTAATTATACTCGCCTTAGACTTTATGAATTTGGAAAGCATTAAAATAAATTTGAAGATAATCGCCATGATGCTTTCTCAAATCTATTTTTCTTTGAAGTTGGCTAATATTGTTTCTTTGACTTCTAATAAATGTGACTCCATTGCTTTAACTGCTTCTACATCATCTTTGTTAGCAATCGCATTATAAATGACTACATGCTCCTCTAGCAATTTATTCATTGTTTTTTGTTTACTATAAATAAATATCTTTCTTGTTTCTTTCATAGAATCTTGCATGAGTTCAGATATATTATTTAATAATTCAACTAATAAAGAATTATTGCCAGCTTTAGCAATTAATAAATGGAATTCTAAATCAGCTCTTTCTCCTGACGTGCCATCTGTTATCGCTTCCCCCATTCGATTCAAAGCATTTTTCAAATCAATTAAGTTTGCTTCTGTACGATGACAAGCAGCCATTTTAACGGTGGCGCTTTCAACAATTTCTCTTAACTCTAACAATTCTTTTATCTGAAATACTGAATTAAATTTATCTCCTAATTCAAAAAAAGTTGGTTCAATTTGTTTTACAAATGTCCCATATCCTTGTTTTATTTCTAATACGCCTATCGTTCTTAATGCATTCAAAGCTTCTCTTACCGAAGCCACACTCACACCAAATTCTTTACTGAGCTTTTGTATCGATGGTATTTTATCTCCGACTTGATAATTTCCAGATTTGATGCTTTCCAATAAAGTATCTGCGACTTGTTCATAAATTTTAGTGTTTGAAATCTTCATAGTTACCTCCAAACGATATCTATTATTGTATCAAATTTTCTTCATAAAATTTATTAAAATAATAGATATTTCAGTTAAAAATGGACCAAATTACTATAAGTTGTAAATTGGCCCATCTTTGTAACTATTAATTATTTATTTTTAAAATTATCTAAAGCTTGTGGCATCTCCACATCTCCACTAATAATTTGGAATTCAGTATTTAAATAATCATCAGTTGTTACAACTTCATTGATAACTGAAGCGACATCTTCTCTTGGAATTGAGCCTCTGCCTTCAAAAAAGGCTCCTACTTCAATCTTGTTTGTGCCATCATCATTTAATAAAACACCAGGATGTACAATCGTATATGATACTGATGCTTGTTTTAAATATTCATCAGCATAATGTTTAGCAATTGTATAAGGCTTCAAGTCTCCACTAGCATCAAATGCCTCTCTTCTAGAATCATATGTTGACACCATAACAAATTGCTTAACATGATTTGCCTCACTTGCTTTAATAGCTTTAATAGCACCATCTAAGTCTACAATAATTGTTTTATCAGCGCCTGTACTACCACCTGAACCAACAGAAAATACTACACGATCAAAACCTTTGAATTTTTCAGTTAAAGCTTGAATATCGTCTGTTTCTACATCAATTAATGTTGCTTTGATATTTTTTTCTTTTAACTGTTCAACTTGGGATTCTTTTCTAACTCCAGCGGTAAAGTCTATATCTTTTTCTTTCAATTGTTCTACTAAATGTTGACCAACGCCACCATTAGCGCCAATAACTAAAATACTCATATTGGTACCTCCTTAATTAAGTTAATACTAAAAGTCTACCACTTTTATAAGAATTTAAAACAATTATGCACTTTTTGTTGACATATTAGTACGAAAGCATTAATATATGAATATATACTAATATATTCATATATAGAGGTGAATTTTGTGGATGCATCAATAAACACTGAAACATTAAATCATGTAACCGATATTTTCAAAGCATTAAGCGAAACAAATCGCATACGCATCATGCACTTATTATCTCAAAGTTCTAGCAGTGTAGGACATATTGCGCACACTTTAAATATGGGCCAATCTAATGTGTCACATCAGTTACGTATACTCAAACAAGCCCACCTAGTCAAATCTACCCGAGAAGGCCAGTCAATGATATATTCAATTGACGATACACATGTAACTGATTTACTAAAACAAGCAATACATCACGCAAATCACAAACTATAAAACTATAATGAAAGGTGTGGACCTATATGACTCAACAACACGAACACAATCACACACATAATCATACACATGGACATGTACATACCAATAATAAAAAAATCTTGCTCATTAGCTTTTTAATTATTGGTATATTTATGATTGTTGAAATCATCGGAGGTTTTTTAGCACATAGTTTAGCACTATTATCTGATGGTTTACACATGTTCAGTGATTCAATTTCATTAGGTGTGGCTTTATTAGCTTTTATTTATTCTGAAAAACACGCTACTAAATCTAAGACTTTTGGATACAAACGCTTCGAAATATTAGCTGCATTATTTAATGGCGTAACGCTATTTGTTATCGGTATTTTTATAATCATAGAAGCAATCGACCGTTTCTTTAATCCAGTAGCTGTAAAATCTACAGAAATGTTTATTATCAGTGTAATTGGACTCATCGTTAATATCGTTGTTGCTTCCTTTATGTTTAAAGGTGGAGATACAGATCATAATATAAACATGCGTGGTGCATTTCTCCATGTTATTGGTGACTTATTAGGTTCAGTCGGAGCCATTACAGCAGCTATTCTTATTTGGACATTTAATTGGACATTTGCAGATCCTATTGCGAGTATTATCGTTTCTCTACTTATTATTAAAAGTAGTTGGGGGATAACGAAATCATCCATCAATATATTGATGGAAGGTACGCCAAGCGATGTCAATATGAGTGAAATCATAAGTGCTATTACAAGTGAAGCGCAAATAATAAATGTACATGATTGTCATATTTGGACTATTTCTAACGAAATAAATGCTTTAAGTTGTCATGCAGTTGTACCAAATGACATGACAATTGAAGAAGGTGAACAACTTTTAAACTTACTCGAACATCGTCTAACACATTTAAACATTCAACATATGACAATACAGTTTGAAACAGAATATCATAATCATGACAACAATACTTTATGTTCAGCAATTTATACAGAAAAATAACATGAATAAAAATAAAAAGTGACTAGATTTTAAAGCTTAAAATAAGCAATATCAATCTAGTCACTTTTATTATTTAAATTTCTTTTAAAATATATAACAAATCCAAAACATTTTATGCCTATAAAAATTTATCAAATATCAGCTCTTTAGCTGGCACTTGTTTTTCTTTAAAACCTCTTATAAATTCTTCATTATCATAAGGAACTTTAACCCTTTCAAATGAAAATTCATTTTCATCGATAGTAACAATACCATATACAGCATATGCGCCATTATTCAATCCAACAGATCCAGGATTAAAATAAACTTTAGATTTATCATCAAACAAATGAACCGTATGATTATGACCAAAAACAATTAAATCTGCTTCTTTATCCTCGAATAGTGATTTAATATTTTCTTCTGTAGGTTCCACAATGGGACTAAACGGCTGCCCATCAATTGGCGTTTTCAATTTATCATTTGGGATTTCATAATGAATGAACATGATTTTTTTATGATTTATAGTTTTTTCAATAACACGAGGTAATGCATTTAATTTATCATAATAATCTTCATCTAAGTGGCTTTCAATCCATTGGTGGTGTTCATAAAATTTATCTTTTAAGTCTTCAGGATAAGGCGTATCGTTAACAATTGACATCACCGCTTCATCATGATTACCTGCAATAATTTCCATATCATCTCTTTCAAATATTTCGTCAAGTACTTTATTTGTTTCATGGCCTACACCAATATTATCGCCTAGGTTATATATTTTATTTATATCTTTTCTTCTATCAATATCATCCAATACTGTATCCAACGCATCAAAATTGCCATGTACATCAGTAAGAATTGCAAATTTCATGATGATATCTCCTTTCAACATTTTCTCATTTGGTCATTTTAACATTTTATAGTCATTTTGTTACCTATTAATTTTAAAATCTCTAATTTTTTGATAGCATATGCTTATCACTAAAAAGGAGTGCTTAAAATTTGTTTAAATTTCATAAACTAGCATTACAAAATGCTAAACCGCAAAATGCTAAAATTTTACTATTCACAATTGTAAGTTTTATCATATTATTTGCTTTGACTGTTCTAACTTTTATACCAGTTCAACCAGCAATATATAAGTTTTTAATGTCAATGGCAATGCAACAACCTATTGGTAGTGCCTTAATTACATTAATACTAGCAATATTAATTCCATTAGTGGTTTTCATATTTGTAGGCTATCAACTTATTGCTGGAACTATATACACTATAGACAATGCAATTAATAAAGACAAGGTTAAATTCAAAGATTTATTTTCAATATTTAAAAAAGGTAAATATGCTAAATCGTTAAAATTATCTTTAATTACTTTATTAAGTATTATTATTATATTATTACTTAATATTCTAATAAGTAAGCTATTACAATTAGGCATTGTACAATTATTCACTGCATTACAAGGACCGTTAAGCAGTTCTGATCATGCACTTGGATGGTCATTAACATTCCAAATCATTGCCGCTACTTTACAAGTATTTATATTGTCATTTGTTTATTGGTTCTTTACAATCCTAATCATCAATTATACATTAGCTTTTGTTAAAGAACCTAGTAGAGGCGCTTGGTCATCTGTGAAACGTGGCTTTAAAGCTATTAAAAACGGCAATAAAACTTGGTTTAAATTCTATATAGGTATATTATTGCTAAATTTACTTGTTATCATCTTAGCAAACCCAGTAAGTCAATTAGTTTCTATTAGTACTGGTAGTATTTCACAAACATTAGCAACGACTATTATCTATATTGTGTCAGTAATCGTTATTATAATTAGATTAATCGTTTATTACACAAACTTATTAGCAATTATTCAATACTACAATAAAAATGGCGAGAAAATAGATAAATCAGAAGTTAAAAAATCAAAAGCTTCTACACAATCTAATCAAACATCTAAAGTAAGCAATAGTGTTAATCATACAACTGAGAAAGCTACGGATAAAGTTAATCAAACTTCTGATCAGTTTAAAGATAATGCTGAAGAAAAGGCTTCAGATATCAAAGATCAAATTGATAACAAAGAAAAATAATATCAATAGGAAACAGTTAGGACCATCGTTCTACCTTCAAAAAGGACTAATCCACGTTCAAAAGGAT
The DNA here is from genome assembly GCF_017892545.1 of Staphylococcus sp. GDY8P67P. NCBI lineage: Bacteria > Bacillati > Bacillota > Bacilli > Caryophanales > Staphylococcaceae > Staphylococcus > Staphylococcus sp. GDY8P67P. The sequence continues at coordinate 15,289 of NZ_JAESLH010000030.1, read as the reverse complement.
TAGTCCTTTTGAATTTATACTTGTCTTTTTTTACGATACTACTTAACTGTTTATATTATACTTGCACACTCTCAATTGATTCTTATGCTAAAGCATGTGAACAGTCAATTATCCATATCAAAAAAAGACACTTTATCTCATTTAATAATCATTATTAAACGAGAAAAGTGTCTTTTTTAATCAATTTATCTATACGTATATTTTATAATAAATGTTTTTTCAAGTATAATGCCGCACCGTTTTCTTCATTTGTGAATGAAGTGACATCATCAGCTAAAGCTTGAATTTCTGGCCGAGCGTTCTTCATCGCTACAGTATAATTACCAAACGCAAACATCGCTCTGTCGTTATCACTATCACCAATGACTAATGTTTCTTCTTGTTTAATGCCAAAGTAGTCTATCATTTCTTTAATTCCAGTGCCTTTGTCAATACCAAAAGCCATTGTTTCCGCGTTAAAGCGCGATGAATTTGATACACTGATTTGAAGTGCTGTTTGGTCATCGATTAACTGATTTCGAAATTGAGTAATCTTATCATAATCTGGTGAGAATAAATAAATTTTTGAAAATGATGTGTCAGGGATAATTGGTTCCCAACTTACTTTTTCAACAATAGATTCTCTACGGGATGTCCACTCACTATAGCCTACGTTTTCAGGTGGTGTTGATTGTTTAAACATAGCTTCTGCCCACGTTTGATCTTCATTAAGAATGATACGATTGCCGTCGAAAGGAAACACTTCATAATAAATTGCTTGTGCTTTTGCTCTTTTCACAATTTCATTTACCGTATCAAATGTTAAACTATGTTTAAAAATAGTTTCATTGTGAACGACACCGTTCGTACCATTAGAACTAATAATACCATCCACTTTAAAGTCTTTAGGTACAAGGTAATGAATCTCATCATGTGCTCTTCCAGTAGCTAAAAACACTTTATAACCATGATTTCTTAAAGTCTGTATTATTTCTGTTGTTTCGTTATCTACACGATTGTTTTTATGTAAAATTGTACCATCCATATCCAAAAATATTGCTTTAACATTTTCCATTTAATATAAATCCTCCATCATATGTTATCGTCTTAAATTATGGCACTTTGTCTATGTTTCTGCAATGTCTTCATCTTCTAAAAACAATGTATAGCGCCCATGGTTATATGTTATGCTGACATTCCGCTTAAAGAAGTGACTTAATGTTGTATTATTTAGAATTTCGGATAATTGACCTTGTTTGAAAGATTGTCCATTTTTCAATAAAAAACCATAATCAATGTCCTGGGTGATTTCTTCTACAAAATGCGTGACATAAATTACTGCTAATTGAGGATTTTGCTTATACAATTGTGTCAGTGCACTTAATAAATCTTCTCTTGCAATAAAATCTAGTCCTGAAGCTGGTTCATCCAAAATTAAAAGTTTAGGGCTCCCCATCAAAGCTCTTGCTATCAACACTTTTTGACGCTCTCCAGTAGAAAGATAACCATAATATTGATTTTCAAATTGAGTCATTCCCATTTGCTTTAAATATTGTTTTGCCAAATCTATGTGTTGTTGTTGTACATCCTGAAACACACCGATTGACTTAAATATCCCACTCATTACTACATCTAAAACAATTTCACCATCTTGAAAACGATCCATTAAACTACTAGATACAAATCCAATTTGCTGGCGTACATTTTCAGCAGAATATCCTTTGTTTCCAGGCTTCATACCAAATAAAGTCATTTCACCTGACGTATTTGGCTCATAGGCATTTAAAATATTCAATAGTGTCGTCTTACCTGCCCCATTCAAACCATATAACATCCATTTTTCTCCCTCTTTAATCTGCCAACTCACACCTTGAACAATTTCTTTTCCATCTTTTCTTCTTGCTATATTGTTCAAATCAATTAGCATATATATCCCCCTTTGTTAAATTGCCATTTATTTTTGATTCTGTCTAAATATATTTTCCAATGTCTTACCTTTAGCTAATTCATCAACCATCTTGTCTAAATACCTAATCTCTTTCATTACTGATTCTTCCATATTTTCAACACGAATCCCACAAATAACACCTGTCACTTTAGTTCTATGTGGATTTAATTGTGGTGCTTGTTGAATAAATGTTTCATAATCAGTACCATCTTCTACCATTTCATCCAACTGAGATTGACTATAGTCGGTCATCCACTTAATGATCGTGTCCACTTCATTTTTCGTTCTACCTTTTTTTTCGGCCTTTTTCACTAAATGAGGATAAACATTTCCAAAAGCCATAGTATAAATTTTAGGTTTTGTCATTATTTTACACTACCTTTCTTTAATTTCTATATGTAATCGTTCTTCTTAGCATATTAAATTTTCTAAACTTTTGAAAACATTTCACTTTCAATAAGTTAAAAATAAAAGCTGAGACAATTTAATGTCCCAGCTCAAACTTATTTATAAATTTATTCAACTGTTACAGACTTAGCTAAGTTACGTGGTTTATCCACATCTAAATCTCTGTGCAGTGCAGCATAATATGAAATTAACTGCATTGCCACAACAGCAACTAATGGTGTTAACAACTCATGGACATGAGGAATAACGTATGTGTCGCCCTCTTTATTTAATCCATCCATAGAAATTATACAAGGGTTTGCGCCACGTGCAGCAACTTCTTTCACATTGCCGCGAATAGAAAGGTTTACATTTTCTTGTGTAGCTAAAGCAATCACTGGAGTACCCTCTTCAATAAGAGCAATCGTACCGTGTTTAAGTTCACCACCTGCAAAACCTTCTGCTTGAATATAAGAAATTTCTTTAAGCTTCAATGCGCCTTCTAAACTAACATTATAGTCGATTGTACGACCAATAAAGAATGCATTTCTAGTTGTTTCTAAGAAATCTGTAGCAATTTGTTTCATTACATCTGCATCATCCACAATTGTTTCAATAGCAGTAGTCACTTTCGCGAGTTCTCGTAATAACTCAACGTCGGCTTCTTTACCGTGTTCTTTCGCTACAATTTGTGACAAAATTGAAAGTACTGCAATTTGTGCAGTGTAGGCTTTTGTAGATGCAACGGCTATTTCAGGACCGGCATGTAATAATAAAGTATGATCTGCTTCACGAGATAATGTTGAACCAGGAACGTTTGTAATTGTTAATGATTTGTGCCCTAGTTTCTTAGTTTCTACTAATACAGCACGACTATCCGCTGTTTCACCTGATTGTGAAATGTAAATAAATAATGGTTTTTCAGAAAGTAATGGCATATTATATACAAATTCTGAAGCAACATGTACTTCTGTAGGCACGCCTGCCCATTTTTCTAAGTATTCTTTACCAACTAATCCTGCATGATAACTTGTACCTGCTGCGATGATGTAAATTCTGTCTGCATCTGCTACATCTTTTATAATATCCGCATCCATTTTCAAATTACCATCAGCATCTTGATATTCCTGGATAATACGACGCATTACTGCAGGTTGTTCATGGATTTCTTTCAACATGTAATGATCATAAACACCTTTTTCTGCATCAGCAGCATCAATTTGTGCAGTATAAGCTTCTCTGTCTTGTACCGTACCTTCTTGGTCTTTAATAACTACATCATCACGTTTAACAATAACAATTTCATGATCATGAATTTCTTTGTATTGGTTTGTTACTTGTAACATTGCAAGTGCATCTGAAGCAATAACATTAAAATCATCGCCTACACCAATTAATAACGGCGATTTATTTTTTGCAACATACATAGTGTCACGGTCATGACTATCAATTAATCCTAATGCGTAAGAACCTTCTAATAACGATACAACTTTCGTAAACGCTGCTTCTGTAGAAAGTCCAGTATTTGAGAAGTATTCAACTAATTGAACAATAACTTCTGTATCAGTTTCAGATAGAAATTTTACATCTGATAAATATTCATTTTTTAACTCTTCATAGTTTTCAATTACACCATTATGCACTAAAGTGAAACGTTTAGTTGCAGATTGATGTGGGTGTGAATTTTCATAATTTGGCACACCATGTGTTGCCCAACGTGTGTGACCAATACCTACATTGCCATCAACGTCTTTACTATCTGCAACTTTTCTTAACTCTGCAATACGTCCTTTTGATTTAAATACATTTGTGCCATCATCGTTAACAACAGCAACACCAGCAGAGTCATATCCTCTATATTCTAATTTTTCTAATCCTTTTAGTAACAATTCTTTGGCATTATCATGCCCGATATATCCAACTATTCCACACATATAAATACTCCTCCAATTTAATGGTGAAGGGTATTGAACGTTCGGCGTATAGGAACCTGTTCAATATATAAGACCAATTCAAATAAATTTCTTAACATTCGTTTTTGTAAGAAATTTTAAAAATAGGCACAGAAATCCCATTCACCTTTACTTTTAATTTTTATTTAATTTGGCTATCTTATTAACTTTGTGCACTAGGTCACCCTAATGTTTTCCTTAATAAGTTTACGAATGAGCCACATCCGGGATAGCATCCGCCGATGGTTCGATAACTATCCTCCTCGTCTACAAGCTTCGATTTCATATCTATTAAGATTTCTGCTATAAATCTTAAATGTTAAATATTTAACCGCTTCACTTGCACAGGCGCTTTTATTGATATATTTAAGACAAACTTTCCTCCTTTCCTTCAATACCACTAATTGTACAATGTATTTGTGACCAAATGCAAATTTTTTATTAACTTCATCCTTAAAATAATTGCAAAATGTTTTTATTATTAAAAATTCAAAACCTTCCATATATTAATAGTCATAAACTTGTCAAAAAATATGTGACAAATTTGAGATTACTATTTGTTGTTTATTTATGTAAACAGACCTACAATGATACTTAAATACAGAGAAAAAGAGGTGCAAATTATGTCACAAACAGATGCTCAAGAAAATAAAGGAATTGGTCGTAAAGTTCAAGCCTTTGGATCATTTTTAAGTAGTATGATTATGCCTAATATTGGTGCTTTTATTGCTTGGGGTTTTATAGCAGCAATATTTATAGATGGCGGTTGGTGGCCAAATAAAGATTTAGGTGAATTAGCTGGACCAATGATTACTTATTTAATACCATTATTAATTGCTTATAGTGGTGGTCGCCTAATTCACGAGATGCGTGGCGGAATTATTGCAGCTGTAGCAACAATGGGTGTTATTGTAGCATTACCAGAAACACCTATGTTACTAGGTGCAATGATTATGGGACCACTTGTTGGTTGGTTAATGAAGAAAACTGATGAATTCATTCAACCAAGAACACCACAAGGTTTTGAAATGTTATTCAATAACTTCTCAGCTGGTATTTTAGGCTTTATTATGACTATCATAGGTTTTAAAATATTAGCACCAATCATGGAATTTATCATGCATATTTTATCAGTTGCTGTTGAAGCATTGGTACATGCGCATTTACTTCCATTGGTAAGTATTATTGTTGAACCTGCTAAGATCGTATTTTTAAATAACGCTATAAATCATGGTGTATTTACACCATTGGGTGCAGATCAAGCTGCATCTGCAGGCCAATCTATTTTATACACAATCGAATCAAACCCTGGTCCAGGTTTAGGTGTTTTAGTTGCTTATATGATCTTTGGTAAAGGGACAGCTAAAGCTACTTCATATGGGGCTGGGATTATCCACTTCTTAGGTGGTATTCATGAAATTTACTTCCCTTATGTGTTAATGAGACCTTTATTGTTCATCGCAGTAATATTAGGTGGTATGACTGGTGTTGCTACTTATTCATTATTAGACTTTGGGTTCAAGAGTCCAGCTTCACCTGGTTCATTTATCGTATATATGTTAAATGCCCCTAAAGGCGAATTCTTACACATGATTACAGGTGTGTTATTAGCAGCAATCGTTTCATTTATTGTTTCATCAATTATTTTAAAATTCACAAAAGAAACAGAAGAAGATTTAGAAGCAGCGACAGAGAAAATGGAAGCATCAAAAGGTAAAAAATCGAGTGTATCTTCTAAGTTAACAGGGAATAGTGATGATAACACTTCAACAACCACAAAAGATACAGCTGACAAAAATAGTGATAGTCAATCAGAGGATGATTTACTAGATAACTATGATACAGAGAATGTAGATGCACATGACTACAGTAAAGTAAATCATGTTATCTTCGCTTGTGACGCAGGTATGGGATCAAGTGCTATGGGCGCAAGCATGTTACGTAACAAATTCAAAAAAGCTAGCATTCAAGACGTTGAAGTAACGAATACAGCGATTAATCAATTGCCAAGTGACGCTCAACTTGTCATTACTCAGAAAAAATTAACAGATAGAGCAATCAAACAAGTTCCAAATGCAATTCATATTTCAGTAGAGAATTTCTTAAATTCTCCTAGATATGATGAATTATTAGAAAACCTTAAAAAAGAAGAAAACTAATCACTCACTAAAAGAGAAATAAATTGGAGGGTATGGCTATGTTTTTGAGTACACGTGAAAAGGAAATTATCGAAATGTTAATTAAGTATCACGGTCAATATGTCACTATTTATGACATTGCTCAACATTTAGCTGTATCCTCTCGTACTATTCATAGAGAATTAAAGTCTATTGAGCCATTTTTAGAAAGTTTTAATATTGAATTGGAACGCGTTACGAAAAAAGGTTTACAGTTATCTGGTAGTCCATCAGCGATACATTCATTAAAAAATGAATTACTTCAACAAGTTACGATTGATTTGTCTCAAGAAGAACAAAAAGTAATTATATTATATGCACTTATTCAAGCTAAAGATCCAATCAAGCAATACAGTTTAGCACACGAAATTGGTGTTTCTACGCAAACCCTAGCTAAATTACTAGATGAGTTAGATGGTGAACTCGTACAATATCAATTAACGCTTCAAAAAAAGCGTGGTGAAGGTATTCACCTTTATGGTGCTGAATCAAAAAAAAGAGAGTTATTAAGTCAATTGATGGTTAATAATTTAAACAGTACGAGTGTTTATTCTGTAATAGAAAACCACTTTGTGTATCAATCCATTAATCAAACTCAGTTACCAATGGTAGATTTAGATAAAATCTTCCAAGTTGAGAGAATTCTTATGGATCATTTAGGACAACTACCTTATTCACTGACAGAATCAAGCTATTTAACTTTAACAGTACACATTGTGCTCAGCATTGATCGAATGCTTAAAGATGAATATGTAGCTTTAAATGATGATATTTATAATCATGTCAAAGATACCTTTGAACATCAAGTCGCCTCAGCTTTAGCATTACATTTAGAGCACATCTACGGCGTTCAGTTCAACCAAGCCGAAATAACCTTTATCACGATTCATTTACGCGGGGCCAAACGCAAAGAAACTACTGAAGTGTTTAAAAATAATAAAGATGATCAACGCATCAAAAATCTTATTCAAATGGTATCAGAGATTTCTCAACAAACATTTAAAGATTGGCGAACATTAAGCGAAGGGTTAAAATTGCATATAATACCTGCAATCAATCGATTAAATGCTAATATTGAAACGCATAATCCTTTAACTGAAATGATTAAGCATAAATATCCAAGATTATTTGAAAGTGTACATCAAGGTTTAATAAAAACATGGCCAAATTTTCAATTTCCAGAAAGTGAAATTGCATTTATCGTATTACATTTCGGTGGTGCAATTCAAAAACAAGCCACATCTTTTTATAAGGTGCTCGTCGTTTGCAGTAGTGGGATTGGTACAAGCCGTCTACTTGCTACACGATTACAACAAACATTTAGTGAAATTCAACAAACAACGCAAGCCTCTGTGGGTGATCTTAATTCCATTGATATTCAACAATATGATGCTATTATTTCAACAGTTAATCTAGATATCAGCTTACCATATCTCACTGTTAATCCATTGTTACCAGATGCAGACATTAATCACGTAGCTGCTTTTCTAAACATGCAACAAGACAAGCCACAAACGCAAATATTTGATGATGCTGATATAACCTTTTCAAATCCTGAATATCAATTAGATTATATCCGTAAAGGACTTGAAGTCATTGATTCGATATATATTGATTATACACATATTCAAGATTGGATTATGTATTTAACAAGACAATTATTTAAACATCAAATTATTGAAGATAAACAGTCATTCGCTGAACTTATTAAGCAACGCATGGATGAACAAGGCTTTGTTTTAGATCCTTATCCTATTGCTATGCCACACTTAAAAAGTGATTTAATTAAAAAACCATTTATCCTAGTCACTATATTAGAAAAACCACTTTTGCTTAAAAGTAATCAAAATGACAAAGTTTCTGTAACATATTTATTAAATATGTTCATACCTCCGGATGATATCATGGCACAACTTATTAGTGAATTATCTGGAAAAATTGGTGAGCATCTCGATAATATCGATCAATTTATGCAACAACCAGAACAATTATCAGATTTACTAAAACAAAGTTATCTGAAAGCATTACAAAATCAATTAAACATGGAGTGAATAATATGAGCGAATTATTTAGCAATGACAATATTTTTATTAATCAAACAGTGAAAGATCAAAACGAAGCAATTGAAAAAGCAGGACAAGCACTTGTATCCAGTGGTGCAGTTACAGAAGACTACATTCAAGCTATGAAAGATCGTGAGCAAGTTGTAACAACATTTATGGGTAATGGATTGGCCATTCCCCACGGTACTGATGAAGCGAAAACTAGTGTATTAAAATCAGGGTTAACTTTAATTCAAATTCCTGATGGTGTTGATTGGGATGGAGAAGAAGTTAAAGTGGTTGTAGGTATCGCAGGTAAAGATGGTGAGCATTTAGATTTACTATCAAAAATTGCTATTACATTTAGTGAAGAAGAAAATGTTGAACGCATTATCAATGCTTCATCAGCTGAAGAAATTAAACAAGTATTTGAGGAGGCTGACGCATAATGAAAGCATTACATTTTGGTGCGGGTAACATTGGTCGTGGTTTTATTGGTTATATTTTAGCTGATAATGATATTAAAGTTACATTTGCAGATGTCAATGCTGAAATTATTGATGCTTTAGATTCAAAACATGAATATGATGTGATACTAGCTGACGATGCGCAAACAACAACTCGTGTGCACAATGTTGACGCAATCAATTCAGGACAACCTTCTGCTAAATTAAAACAAGCTGTATTAGAAGCTGATTTAATTACTACTGCAGTCGGTGTAAATATTTTACCAATTATAGCTAAAACGTTTGCGCCTTATTTAAAAGAAAAAGAAACACCGGTAAATATTGTAGCATGTGAAAATGCCATTATGGCTACGAACACATTGAAAGAGGCAATCTTAGATATCACTGGTCCATTAGATGACCATATTCATTTTGTCAATTCTGCAGTTGATCGAATTGTTCCTCTGCAGTCCAATGAGAATATTTTAGATGTCATCGTGGAACCTTTCTATGAATGGGTTGTAGAAAAAGATGCATGGTATGGTCCAGAATTAGATCATATCAAATACGTGTCTAATTTAACGCCTTATATTGAACGAAAATTATTGACGGTAAACACTGGTCATGCATTCTTAGCCTACGCTGGTAGATATAATAATCAACCTACGATTTTAGATGCAATGAATGATAAAATAATCAAACATGACCTGGAAGAAGTTTTAAAAGAAACCAGTCAATACATTACGAACCAATTTGATTTTTCAACATCAGAACAAGCAAAATACGTTGATAAAATTATTGAGCGCTTTAAAAACCCTCATCTTTCAGATGAAGTAACTCGTGTTGGTCGAGGCACAATCCGTAAAATTGGACCTCAAGATAGAATAATTAAACCATTAAATTATCTCTATCAAAATAATCTAAAACATCATGCCTTAATTAAAGCAGCTGCATTACTATTAAAATACGATGATACGAATGATCAAGAAACAGTTGAAAAAAATAATTATATTAAAGATTATGGTGTTGAAGCCTTCTTAAAAGATTATGCTAAAATTGATGATCACTTGGCTTCTGAAATTAACAAAGAATACAACGTTTTATAAAAGATAATGTATTATTAAATATCCAAAATTATAGACTAATCCTCATTTATATGGATTAGTCTTTTTAGTTAATTTTTATAACATTAGTTGTATTTGCAAGAAATAAGTGACTTTATAGCTCAATTCTGTACTTTTCTTATGCTTCTGATTCTACTAGATATCTACCTAACTTAATTTACAAAATGAATTTAAAATATAATATTATGAATTACACACTTCGTTTGGTTTATAGCTAATAAAAAAACTGTCAATACATGTACTAACACTATCATTAGTATCTGTATTAACAGTTTCAAATAAGTCATAGAACTTATTCATTTAACCCCATTTTCTCTTTAACTACATCTGCAATTGTTTGGGCATAATGTTGTGCTGCTTCATCAGTTGCTGCTTCAACCATAACTCTTACTAATGGTTCCGTGCCTGATGGTCTAACTAAAATACGCCCTTCTCCGTTCATTTCAACCTCTACTCTAGTCATAACTTCCTGAACATCTACATTTTCTTCTACGCGATATTTATCAGTCACACGCACATTAACTAAAGATTGAGGATATTTTTTCATTTGTCTTGCAAGTTGACTCAAGCTTTTACCAGTCATTTTAATAATGCTTGCTAACTGCACGCCTGTTAATAAACCATCACCAGTAGTGTTATAATCCATTAACACGATATGGCCAGATTGTTCTCCACCTAAATTATAATTACCTCTACGCATTTCTTCAACTACGTAACGATCTCCTACTTTTGTTTTATTAGATTGAATACCTTCATCTTCTAAAGCTTTGTAGAATCCTAAATTACTCATGACGGTTGAGACGATCATATTATTATTTAATTCTTGGTTCTTGCTCATTGCTTGACCAATGATGAACATAATTTGATCTCCGTCAACGATATCTCCATTTTCATCAATAGCGATTATTCTATCGCCATCACCATCAAACGCTAATCCAAAGTCACATTCAGCTTCAACAACTTTTTCAGACAATGTTTCTGGATGTGTTGATCCTACATGATCATTAATATTATAACCATTAGGATTACAACCAACCGTAACTGTATCAGCCTCTAAATCTCCAAATAAAAACGGTGCTAGAGATGAAGTAGAACCATGGGCACCATCTAAGGCGATTTTCATACCATCTAAGTTAACATCAATCGTTGATTTTAAATAACTTAAATACTTCTGCGCACCTTCAAAATAATCAGAATAATGCACAATGTCTTCACCGACAGGACGTGGTAATTCTGGATTTTCTTGGTCTAATAATTGCTCAATTTCTCTTTCTTGATCATCAGATAGTTTGAAACCATCTGAACCGAAAAATTTAATACCGTTATCTGGGACAGGGTTATGAGAAGCAGAAATCATAACACCTAATTCAGCTTCCATCTCTTTAGTTAAATATGCTACGCCAGGTGTTGATATAACGCCTAAACGCATGACTTCTGCACCGATTGAAATCAATCCAGCGATCAACGCAGATTCAAGCATTTCACCAGAAACACGAGTATCTCTACCTACTAGTACTTTAGGGTGCTTTTCACCTTCATTATGGGCTAACACGTAACCTCCAAAACGCCCTAATTTAAACGCAAGTTCTGGCGTTAATTCTTTGTTTGCAACGCCCCTTACGCCGTCTGTACCAAAATATTTTGCCATGATTTATATCTCCTTTATAAAAATCTATTTAATATTAATTTTTGCTGTTGTTTCATTTGGTTCAATTTTTGAAACGTCATCTGGTAATTTAAATTCTACATTTTTTTCAGTTGATTCTGTAACTCCATCTAAATCGATTTCTGCAGTAATTTCGTCAATATCTTGAATGTCGTTTCTATTACCGAAAATTTCTACTTCTTCTTTATCTAATTTTATATCATCTATCTCTTTACCTTTAGGTAAGGCGCCTATTGCTTTAGTTTTCACTTTTACTTTCTTGCTATAATCTTCCAATTTGACGCTCAAATTAACTTCATTTGGTTGTATTAATACTTTGATTTTATTGAGTTTTCTATCAAAAGCAGTGATACGTGCAATATCCGTAGTATCTTTACTAATTTTATCTTTATCTTTAAACGTAGCTTTTAAGTATGCAATTTTATCAATTTGCTTGCTACCACCAGTAACTTTAACTGTTTCAGGCGATACGCTTTGGTCACTCACTTTATAATTGGCATCTAAGTCATTATCACTCACATCAGGTTCTACTTTAAGTTTCTTAGTAACTTTTTCTTCAAGATTAACTGTTGTTTCTTTTGGCTTAACTGTATAATCAACGTCTTTATTTAAACCATTGACCTTGAATTGTGTGGTATGTTTTCCAGCCTTCTCACCACTCAAATCAAGTACAGCTTTAATATTTTCGCCGTTTTCAGCTTTCAACACTTGAGATTGTGGACCAGATATTTCAATATCCACTTTATTCGGTACATCGCTAGCATATAACGATTTACTATCATAATTAACTTGTACTGGTACATCCTGAAGTGTTTCAGTAGATTTTTGTCCCAGTTGGTCAGCATTAAAGATATTACCAAACATGTTATTGACAGATAAGAAGAATACTAATGCTAAAACTAATGCGATTAATCTTAATCCCCATTTACTTTCTAACATATTAATTCACACCTTTCTCTTGAAAGTGTGTGCCAAACCAATGTTCAGCCAATAATTCTTCAAATGCTTCATTAGAGATATCTTTTCTTAATTTACCATCAAACGTGACTGAAATAGATCCTGTTTCTTCAGATACTACTACTGTAAATGCATCTGAAACTTCTGAAATGCCCACAGCTGCCCTATGTCTTGTTCCCAGACTTTTAGCTATTTTAGCACTGTCTGACAGTGGCAAATAACTGGCAGCACTTGCAATTTTGTTCGCTTGAATGATCATAGCACCATCATGTAAAGGTGTATTTGGTATAAACACATTAGTCAGTAATTCTTGAGAAATTTCGGAATTCATTGCTATACCTGTTTCAATATAATCTTGTAATCCTGTTTCTTTTTCAAATACGATTAATGCGCCAATCCGGCGTTTAGCCATATACTGAACAGCCTTAGAAACAGATGAAATAAGCTTGTCTTCATCACTATTCAAACTTGTAGAATAGCGTTTAAATAGACTTCCTCTACCCAGTTGTTCTAAAGCACGTCTAATTTCCGGCTGAAATATAACGATTAAAGCTAAAACACCCCATTGTATTACTAAATCAAACAAACGAGATGTCGCTGTTAAGTTTAACATTTTACTCACTTGTTGGCCGATCACAATTACTACAATACCTTTCAGCAATTGAATCGCTTTTGTACCTTTAAATACTGTAATGAGAAGATAAAGTACATACCATACAATGAGCAAATCGAGTACACTAGCAATTATTTTGACTGTACTCCAATCATCAAAAAAGTTGGATAAATCCATAACATCTCCTCCGGTTATCTGTTCCCATGTTATATATTATACCAATCATAACATTAACTGTCATATTAAGTATTAATTTTTTATCATAAAATTAAAAGGAATAATATGGAATTACCCCCATATTATTCCTTTTATTGTTTTATAATAATGTTTCACCAAAGAAACTACCTACTAATGAAACTGCCTGTTCTGCCGTGTGATTATTCATATCTATCAATGGATTTACTTCAACTAAATCCATGGAAGTGATTAAATTTGAATTATGTAATAATTCAAGCGCAAAATGACTTTCTCTATATGTTAAGCCTCCTAGTACTCTTGTACCAGTTCCTGGTGTTTCAGCAGGATCTAAGGCATCTACATCTAATGACAAATGAATGCCATCTGTTTTAGATTTCAAGTAATCTAAAGTTGCCTCCATCACGTGCTTAATCCCAAGTTTATCAATATCGGCCATTGTATATGTTTTTATATTATTTTCTTTAATATATTGACGTTCTCCCTTATCTAAATCTCTCATACCTATCAGTACAATGTTCTCTGGTCTAACTTTTGGCGCATAATTAGAGATATTCACTAATCGTGAGTCCCCTTCGCCTGCCAACACTCGCAGTGGCATCCCATGTATATTACCTGAAGGTGATTCTTCAGGTACATTTAAATCACCATGTGCATCATACCAAATCACTCCTAAATTTTCATAGTGTTTACTAATACCAGAAATTGAGCCTATTGCTATGGAATGGTCACCACCTAATATAAGTGGAAAATTACCATTATCAACACTTTGTGATACTGTTTCACTAAGTTGGTTAGATACTTCAACTATTTCATCTAAATTGCGTAATCCTTTTTGAGCTGAGTTGAACTTCTCTAAATGTATTGCAGGAACACTAATATTACCTGAATCTTTAACATTAATTCCAATATTTTGTATTCGTTCTACAATACCTGCATAACGGATTGCGTCCGGTCCAAAATCTACCCCCAATTTTTTTTGGCCATAAGTCGAAGGTGCACCAATAATCTCTACTAATTTATCCATTTAAAAAACCCCTTTGTTTTCGTTTGATACTAGGATAATCTAAAGTGATATGACTTTCAAGCTAATACAAAAGCCCCCAATTATGTAAATTTAAGCAAATTACATAAAGAAACAAAATAACGATTTTTAATTCAAAATAACTAGGTATAGCAACATAATTTCATTATTTTAAACAAAAAAATGTATATAATAAATATCAAAAAACTTCTATTAAAAACAAAAAAAGCATTCCCGAAGGAATGCTTAAAAGTGAGCCATAGAGGATTCGAACCTCTGACCCTCTGATTAAAAGTCAGATGCTCTACCAACTGAGCTAATGGCTCTAATGGCTGGGCTAGCTGGATTCGAACCAGCGCGTGACGGAGTCAAAGTCCGTTGCCTTACCGCTTGGCTATAGCCCATTAATGGTGGAGGGGGGCAGATTCGAACTGCCGAACCCGAAGGAGCGGATTTACAGTCCGCCGCGTTTAGCCACTTCGCTACCCCTCCGTATTATTAAATTAGCAATGGTGGAGGATGACGGGTTCGAACCGCCGACCCCCTGCTTGTAAGGCAGATGCTCTCCCAGCTGAGCTAATCCTCCAATATGTATCAATGACCCCGACGGGACTCGAACCCGTGTTACCGCCGTGAAAGGGCGGTGTCTTAACCGCTTGACCACGGGGCCATATGGCTCCACAGGTAGGACTCGAACCTACGACCGATCGGTTAACAGCCGATAGCTCTACCACTGAGCTACTGTGGAATAATAATACATTGCCTGGCAACGTCCTACT
>NZ_JAESLH010000003.1:0-4115 GCF_017892545.1 Staphylococcus sp. GDY8P67P | reverse complement strand
TCGCGTCTGTTCTAATTTTTCGTTTACCTGTATAATTCTGTTCAATTTTTTCATCAATCAAGTTATTAAAATTCTGTTTATTAGCATTTACCAAATCATAATTTAAGTAAGTTTTACTATGGTCTATATCTTCATTTTCATAATTATTATTTTCTCTTTGAACATGTTTTTGTATGCCTGTTGTATTTGTTCCTGTTTTAACTTTTGAAACTCTAATAATTGAATACGACATATATAATTCACTCCTCAACAATAAGGTTAGTTAAGTAATTTAATACTTTAAGTCTAACATACTAGACTTATTTTTCAATAAGTCGTTAAACCGTATGCTCTGCGAGGCTAAAACATGTTTTTGTGCCTGCACAAAAAATGGACTGAATAAATCAGTCCATAAGTTCAAAACCAAATTCAAAATCAAAACATCAGCAACCAAAAATAGTGGTTGTTAAACATAAAGATCAAAACTAAAACAACATATTCAACTACTTACTTTCTTTTTCAAAATTTAAGGAATACTGGATATTGTAAATATTACAAAAGCTATTATCATAATTTATAATTCAAATAAGCATAAAGTTTTTTAATGACACTCTTAACAGGAAAAAGTTCCCAATCAACGCTATTACCATTTTTATAACTAGAAATAGCTAAACTTATTAAATTATTTTCTTCAATTGCTAAATTTTCTATTATCATACTGCCAGCTAAATCTTTTGAATAAAACTTACCTGTTTCATAAGTTACGATCATACGACAAAGGGTTAAAATAACATTTGTTTCATCACCATAAAAATCTTTTATCAATTCTTTAGAACTTTCCTTTATAGCTTTTTGTAAATCAATAAATGGAACATCAGGAATTAAGTTATTAATATTATTTTCGCCATAAATTGATATTGAAGAAAGCTTGGCTTGATATAATAATATTGTTAAATCAATGTTATTATTCTTTTCTGGAATAAAATAATTTAAATAATCTCCTCTAAGCCATTCCCCATAGATAAACTCTTCAATAGGTGGATAAGACCAATTTTCATTTTCATGATAATTAAGCACAGTTAATTCTATATATTTTAAACTTGTATCTTCACCAATTTCTTTAGAGATAGGCATAATTTTCGAAATTAATATTCTTTTTTCTTCTTTAGTCATATCTCTATTTATTATCACTAGAAAATCAACATCACTATCTTTTTTTAAACCCCCTTTAACATAAGAACCATATAAATAGACTCCTAATAAATCTTTTGAAAACAATCGTTTCAATTCTATTAAAACATTATCAATTTGCTTATTTGGTTCCTCCATTATTGACTCCTCTCATCTTTAAATATTATTTCCAAAATCTAAATTCACGTTGCCAAAAATCAATCTGCTTTTGCAATTGTTTTTCGTTAGCTTTTAAAGTCGATTTCATTAATTCAGTTAAATCAATTGGAGATATTTCTTTAATTAATTGCTTGTATTTATATTTAGCATGCCTTTCAAGTTTTCCCCATGTGCCTTCTTCATTCAGTAACAAATAAATCATTGCTTGCTCTTTTACTTTTTCTGGTGTTGTCCAATCAGGTTTTAAAATATGTAAATCATTAAAACAATCATTCCAATAATCAACCATGTCTCGTTTCAATTCAATTTCTATACGCCATAGATGTTCTGAAATAACTTCAATATCTGCATTATCCTTACGTTCCTGTTTTTTATTATAAATTCTAATAAATCTATCGCTATCACGTACCCCAAAGTATTTTGTTTCTGGTTTACCATTACGACCATAAAATATAGTTTTCTTAACTGCTTTATCAGTCATTGCGTAATAGTCGCTCAAATCATCTTCAAAATCAAAAGCTAAATCTAATCTTGTAAAACCGTCATCTTCCATGTAGTCGATAATGTTTTGTTTTAACCAAAGCATTTCTTCATGTGTGAGTTTATTAGGATTAAATTCAACACGCATATTACGTCTATCCCAACTATCTGCTTTTACTTTGTCATATTCGATATAAACTTTTTCGTTAAGTGCTTTAGCTTTAAACTTTGTTTGAAGTATATCCCAAAGTCTTATTTGTGGCTCAATACTCATAAAATCAGACAGCTTTTTAGCATTGGCTTTGTTCAAATTCCCAACGATTGTCATAGCATCAAAACTTAATTCTGGTTGAGGGGTGGTAAAAAAATTACCACTTAACCGGCTATTAGAGTAGCCGGTTAAGGAGTAATTTTGCACTTCCCCTGATGTAACTTGTTTTGAATAGATTTCTTGTTCTTTTTTACTCATAAAAAATCGACTCCTTAATTTTGTTTAAGAAGTCGCTCACCCAAATATATATCTTGAAGAATAAACTTAAATCGTTTAATATCTAGATATACAAATTAATAAAACATAATTCTTATATTTTATTACGGTTTTGTCGTTCACAAACTTTGGTCAGGGCGTGAGCGACTTCTTTTTTTTATTTTGTTATTAATATAACACTATCAAATGGCTTGGTCTAATTAGTTCCTAATTAGATCAAGTCATTTTTTTATGCCTTAAATACTTTATCTTTGTCTTGATACTTACTCAAATATTCTTTATTAACCAACATAGAAATAGCCTGAGATTTAGTTAAACCCATTTGTTCTGCAATTTCTTCAAGTCTTTTCAAAGTATCTTCAGTTAAAGTTATACCTACTTTTGTACGAACCATTTTTACTCCCCATTTCTAACTATTAATAAGTTTATTTTATTCCATTTATACATATATGTCTAGAGATTTCTATACAATAACTCATAAAGTCCCTAAAATGTAGCCTAAATGTAGCTTTGTGAAAAATCGTTGAATCCATTGGCATTAAAGGTCTAAACACTTCACAATCTCGGAATTGGCACTCGGCACTTAAAAGGGGGGGTCGTAGTAGTCCCCCTTTTTCCAACTAAATTTGATAAATTCTAAGCCAAAATACAAAAACAGGGCTAACAGATCACTTCGTGAAGTTAGCCCTAAAACCTAAACCATTAACTCAATTTATTTTTTTATTCCAATTTCCTTTTGGTCTTAAAGTTTGCGTCCTTAACAATCCTAAAAGCTGTCAGTCGGTCGGGTTAATAGCTGACGCTATCGACCGCTGTCGCTTTAAGTCTAAGTTAAGGACTCTTTAAGACAAAAAGTTTTCTCGGCATAAACGTGGGTATAATTAAATTAGATATACTTAAAACAATTCTTTTAAGATTTTGAACGCCATTCTATTTTTAGAGTGGCGTTTTTATTTATCTACCTCTACCCCTATCACGTTTTTGCGTATTCTTTTCTTCTTGATATTCTTCAGGGTGTATTTGTTTATCAAACATTTGTATTGCCTTTATCATAGGAGCATTATCTCTACTCACATCATTCATTAAATTTCTATATTTATTTCTACCAATAGCTTGCTCTAACTTCTCAAAAATCTCTCTAATAACTTTAATAACATTAAGCGCATTATCAAGGTGTTTTTTGAGGTCTTTTATAAACTCATTTGCTCTTGCTAAAGTTTCAGACATATCCTTGTTTTCTTCTCTAAGCTTACTATTTTCGTTTTTTAGGTCATTCAGAGCTTTATCTGACTTAATATACTCATAATCTTCTGTAATCGTTTGTGCTGCTTGTATTTGTTTCTGAAAGTTATTAAATTCTTCTTGGCTTATTACAACATTCCCTGTTTCTTGTATTTCTTTGTTGAACAATCCACCTACTTTTTCAGTTTCATGTTCATATTGGACGTTTAAAGGCTTTTTAAGCGTTTCTAATGATTTTTGGTATTGTTCTATCAACTCACTGCTTTTTTGTTGTATATGGCTTAATTTTTGGCTCTCACGCTCATATTCTTGCTTATGGTATTCTGTTTTTTGCTTATATCGGCTTACCTGATCATGTTTAGCATTTGTAACTTGTCTTGATTGTCCTCGGTCCAAATCATACCCACGTTGATTAACATATTCGTTAAATCTATCTTGAAACGCTGTTAACGCCTTTTTATTCCCTACAACTTCTTTCGCACTTAATCTACCGTCATCAGTGATAGGAACAACACCATAATGCATATGTGGAGTTTTTTCGTCCATGTGAACTGTCGCATATAATAAATTATCTTTA
>NZ_JAESLH010000029.1:261538-274852 GCF_017892545.1 Staphylococcus sp. GDY8P67P | reverse complement strand
TAAAACTTTGCAACAGAACCGATTATTATATGATGGAAGATGTTTTACCAATAATCAGTCAAAACTTTATTTACTCTGAGTTGGTGAATCCAATTATTCAGAAGAAAGAGAAACAGTATCTAGTAAAAATAGCCGTTCGATATTTAGACAATGAAACAAAGATTGAAAATATTTCCCAATACCAATTAACTTTAGAGAAGAAGGATAACTGGAAAATAATAATGAATGAATAAAGAATATTAAGATGAAAACAATACTTGAATATTTAGTATAAGCAAAAAAAATTGTATGTCACTATAGCAAACTTATAATGATTTAGCATAAATAATCCAAAATATAGCGTGAAATCAACCTTCTATGAGAAGTATAAGCAAATTCACCTTTATTCTAACTTATAACTATTTTCATTACATTACTTAAAAAGGTCTCTCCAATTTTTTCCAAATAAACAGTATAACTTTTAATGATATTTTCCAAGTCAAACTTAATATTAACAATTCAAAACTATTGGAACCACTGCAAAATATTTTGTTAAGCAGTATATATTTCAAAAATTATACGTAATATATTTGTAGAAAGGTTGTGGACAGTTGTCCTATTGACCTGAAAAGTAATATAATAGCTGGATGAATAAAGAATCCCTTATGAACTTGTAAATCGTTATTAAATCGCTGAATTTTGATAGCCATTCTGAAGAGTTATCTTCAACTACTACACTAACTTCCATTAATTTCTCATTAATTTCCCTTTCGTTCAAAAAATATGGTTGGCTTTACAAGCATTCTATCATATGATAGAATTAAGATAACATTCAAAAGGAGATAATAAAAATGCGGCAAGGTATTCTTAAATAAACTGTCAATTAGATAGCGGGAATAATTAATTAAGCATCCTTATTTAAAATAAGGACTGGTTTTTTGTGCCCAGTTTAAGAATACTTTTATCATTTTATCATAAAGCATCTGTGGCTATCAGTGTGTAGTATACAGCTATTTTTGTATTAAAATCCCAGTGATAAGAGTATTTATCACTGGGATTTTTTCTGCTTTTTGAGCTTTTGAATGGAGGAAATAAAATTGAAAATTATTAATATCGGTATCTTAGCACATGTTGATGCAGGAAAAACTACTTTGACAGAAAGCTTACTATACAGTAGCGGAGCAATTAAAGAGTTAGGAAGTGTAGATAGCGGTACAACGAAAACGGATACTATGTTTTTGGAACGCCAGAGAGGTATTACTATTCAGACCGCAATAACATCTTTTCAACGGGAAAATGTTAAAGTAAATATTGTAGATACTCCTGGACACATGGATTTTTTGGCAGATGTATACCGTTCATTATCTGTTTTGGATGGAGCTATTTTGCTAATCTCTGCAAAAGATGGAGTACAGTCACAAACTCGTATACTATTCCATGCACTTAGAAAGATGAACATACCTATAATATTTTTTATTAACAAAATTGATCAAAATGGAATAAATTTGCCAGATGTTTATCAAGATATTAAGGACAAACTTTCTGACGACATCATAATTAAGCAGACTGTGAATCTAAATTTGAAACCTTATGTAATAGATTATACTGAACCAGAACAATGGGAGACAGTAATTGTGGGAAATGATTATTTATTAGAAAAATATACCATTGGGAAAACATTGAATATTGCAGAACTTGAAAAGGAGGAAAACGAAAGAATTCAAAGTTGCTCCTTATATCCTGTTTATCACGGAAGTGCAAAGAATAATATTGGAATTAAACAACTTATAGAGGTAATTACTAGCAAATTATTTTCACCCACACAACTCAATTCAGATAAACTTTGTGGAAAAGTTTTTAAAGTAGAATATTCAGATGATGGTCAACGGCTTGTCTATGTACGTCTTTATAGTGGAACGCTACATTTGCGAGACTCAGTCAATATATCAGAAAAGGAAAAAATAAAAGTTACAGAAATGTATACTTCAATAAATGGAGAATTACGCCAGATAGATAAGGCAGAGCCTGGTGAGATTATTATTTTAAAAAATGAGCTTTTAAAACTAAATAACGTACTTGGAGATAAAAAAAGATTACCACATAGAGAAATTCTTGAGAATCCTCTTCCTATGTTACAAACAACAATTGAACCATGTAAATCAGTACAAAGAGAAAAGTTACTAGATGCACTTTTTGAAATATCCGATAGTGATCCCCTTCTACAATATTATGTAGATACAGTAACTCACGAAATTGTGCTATCTTTTTTAGGTGAGGTCCAAATGGAGGTAACTTGTACTCTGATTCAAGAAAAATATCATATTGAGATAGAAACAAGAAAACCAACTGTCATTTATATGGAAAGACCATTAAAAAAATCTGAATTTACCATTGATATCGAAGTACCTCCAAATCCTTTCTGGGCTTCTATTGGTTTATCTGTAACACCACTTCCTTTGGGTAGTGGCATTCAGTATGAGAGCCTGGTTTCTCTAGGTTATTTAAATCAATCATTTCAAAATGCAGTTATGGAAGGTATACGCTATGGGTGTGAACAAGGATTGTACGGTTGGAAATTAACAGACTGTAAGATCTGTTTTAAGTATGGTCTATATTACAGCCCTGTCAGTACGCCAGCAGATTTCCGAATGCTTGCGCCTATTGTACTAGAGCAGGCTTTTAGAAAGAGTGGTACAGAGTTATTAGAGCCATATCTTAGCTTCGAAATTTATGTACCACAAGAATATCTTTCGAGAGCATATAATGATGCTTCCAAATATTGTGCAAATATTTTAAATACTAAGTTAAAAGGTAACGAGGTCATTCTCATTGGTGAAATTCCAGCCCGTTGTATTCAAGAGTATCGAAACAGTTTAACTTTCTTTACAAATGGACGCAGTGTCTGTTTAACAGAGTTAAAAGGTTATCAGGTTACTAACATTAAGTCTGCTTTCCAACCACGTCGTCCAAATAATAGAATAGACAAAGTAAGGCATATGTTTAATAAAATCAACTTACATTGATAGTGAACTAAAGAGAAATTTTTAAAATGAATATTGAGTTGTTAATTAGAACAGGAGGATATAGATATTGTAAATACTAGGTGGATACTGTGCCCTATATGTGGCAATAAGACCCGTTTAAAAATGAGGGAAGATACTGAATTAAAAAATTTCCCTCTATTTTGTCCTAAATGCAGACAAGAAATTTTAATTGAAATAACGAAGTTTAGAATAACTGTAATTACAGAGCCAGACGCAAAGACGCAGAGCCGATAATTCGAGATATCAAAATCTCATTTTATCGGCTTTTTCTTTTCTATGCATACCATTGAGCTTAGTTCTTGATATCCTTTATAAGAAAATAAGTGTACTGATTTTTTTTGCAGTAGCTGTATTACAGTAGACATCCCTCAAGCATAAAAAGTATACAATTAAAATTCAATACTTGATTATTGATGAAGTACAGAGTTACTCGTCATTTCAAAACTAGTATATCAGTCAAGTTTTTCCTAAGGAACAAAAACGAACTTCGCTATGGGAATCAAAAATTTTTAGTCGGATGAAGTGATATGCAATAAATCCAGAAAATTTTCCCAACAACAAAAAATGAACTGTACTTTGCAGCGATAAGAGTAACCAAAGAACTATTTATCATTCGCTCTAGTTCCTAAGTGTAACAAAGATAAATTCATTTTCTATTTATGATTAACAAAAATCAGAAAAAATTCATTACATCTTTGTAATCAATCTTTCCTGATAGTATTAATTAATCCATTGTGTATTATTGAACTAGTTAAATTTACATTTTTCTCCGTAAATTGCTTGAATCACTTTCCCAATCGTCACTAATTCATCTTCATCCAGACAATCCAACTGTGCTTCTACTTGAAGACGTTTGGAGCTTTTATGACTGTTTTCTTCCCCTAAAATAAATCCATCCAAAGAAATATTTAGCAAAGTCACTAAATCATATACAACATGAAAACTTGGCTGTTGTCCTTTATTTTCAATGTTCGTCAAATAGCGTGGCGCAATCTGGATCATTGATCCTACCTGCTCACGAGTCAATCCTTTACTAAGACGGGCTTCTTTAATCGCAAGACCCAATGGTTTGAAATCAAAAGTTCTATGTTTTTTTCTGTCCATCATATATCACCTATCGGCATTATACTGTTCCTATCTAAATGTAAACAGGCCTTATATAAAGCAGTATATAGCTTAAATAAATCATATTTTTTTCAAATTGCTAAAAGAAAAAAAAATCAGTCTTTTAGCGATTTCTTTCCTATGCACAAAAATATATCTGAGTACACTAAACGACGATTTCTGAATCGTCATTTTTTTATGTGTAAAGCTAAAGACGATGTTTTTGGGAGAATAAACCATGACTCATGACAGCATCCATTGGATTTATTTACTAAATTTATCAAAAAAATTTTTTCTATTTCAAAGAATCCTTTCGGATTAAAATGTAGTTTCTTGGTTCTATTAAAAGGGAACTATTTGTGTGAATTACTTTGTCCATATCGTCGGATATGGACTTTTTTGTGTTTTTCTAAAAGTTTTTTTCAAAAATTCCGTCATTTCCTCTCTTTACGTCGGGTTATATTACGAAAGGAGATAAATGTTCATTGGAATCATCTTCTTTCTCAACGGGAAAGGAGGTGTGAATGACATGAGTTCTTCCCTGTTCCAAGCTGCCATTGAAATGCAATTTGACTATATTTGTAAACGATCCATTGATGACGAACGTAAGGACTATTTAAAGTCTCTCAGTCGGATATCAAAAAAAGAAGTCGCTTTTTCAGAACTAGATGATTATGTAGTGGAACAGTTTGCTAGTATTGACCAGTAGGTTCTGTTGCAAAGTTTTAAATAAAGAATAAAATCCCTTACGGTATCTATGATTTAAGCTGGGATTCCCAATAATACCTTGATTTCAGTACAGACCGAAAACCCGAAGAGAGTGCCTTCTTTTCGGGTTTTCTTATATAATCCTCGGATGGCTTCCATACCTTTAATCGTGGGTGAGGCAGTGCGTAAACTTCGATAGAATTTATTGCGTCTCTTTACTGGACGATGGTCTTGTTCAATCAAATTATTCAGGTATTTAATGGTACGATGTTCTGTCCCTTGATAAAAGCCGTATTCTTTTAGTTTCTTAAAGGCACTTGTAATAGAGGGGGCTTTATCTGTGACTACAACCTTCGGTTCATCAAACTGCTTCACTAACCGCTTAAGAAAAGCATAGGCTGCTTGTGTGTCCCGTTTTTTACGTAACCAAATATCCAAGGTTAAACCATCTGCATCGATGGCTCGATACAAATAATGCCATTTTCCTTTAATTTTGATGTACGTTTCATCCATTTTCCATGAATAAAAGGATTTTTTATTTTTCTTTTTCCAAATTTGATAGAGTCGTTTGCCATATTCTTGCACCCAACGATAAATCGTGGTATGAGAAACGTTAATGCCACGATCATATAAGATTTCTTGAACTTCACGATAGCTAAGGTTATAACGAAGATAGTAGCCCACGGCTACAATAATCACATCCTGCTGAAATTGCTTTCCTTTAAAATGATTCATCGTCATTCCTCCTGCTATCTTTTTCTATTATTCTACCTTATTTGATAGTAGATTTAAAACTTTGCAACAGAACCAAAATAGTTTTCTTCTGCAATAGAACTATAAAAATCCCTCAATCCGAAAATTCAATTCGGATTGAGGGATTTTTTTATAAAGACAATTACGAACTTTGATTATTCATTTGAATTAGTTTTTTATGCTTTTATATCTAAGTAAATATCATTAATCTGTAGTACTTTTTGGATAATTGCTAATGTACCACCTAGCAAAGTTGCAAATTTGACATTAGATGTTAACTTTATTTGAATTTCGTTACGTGAATATTGTTTGAACTGGTTCTTAATTGCTTCTAATATTTCAGGCATTTCATTGAACAATGGACAGTTAATGTAAATTGCATTCGGATTAAACTGGGTGTTTAAATTATGTATTAAAACAGCAATTTTATTTATAAATTGTTCCATTTCTTCAACTACGACTGGATTTTTTTCATTATAAAATTGAATTAATTTGCTAAGCGTCATCTTCTCATTTAGTTGATTACTTAAATTATGCAGTAAAGCTTCTTGTGAAAAAATATCTTCAATCTTATGAAAGATCTCCACATTATCGCTAACTTTTGAGACAAGTGTTTTTCCAATTTCACCCGCTTCCCCATTTGCACCACGATACAATTGATTATTAATAATAAGCCCAGCACCAATACCTTTATGTATACTTAAAACAAT
Source organism: Staphylococcus sp. GDY8P67P (assembly GCF_017892545.1). NCBI lineage: Bacteria > Bacillati > Bacillota > Bacilli > Caryophanales > Staphylococcaceae > Staphylococcus > Staphylococcus sp. GDY8P67P. The sequence goes on along the minus strand of NZ_JAESLH010000029.1, from coordinate 268,554 downwards.
AAGATTATTGTAGGATAAATTATGATTAAAATTACGTTCATATAACGCTGAAAGATTCGCTTCATTTTCAACTACGACTGGAACATTAGTAATTTCTTTTATTTTCTTAGCAATTGAAATTCCTTCAGTTTCATGGAATGGTAAATATGTCACATGCTGCTCATTATCCACAACTCCATGTATAGAAACAGACACACCTAATAGTCCGTTATAAGTATCAAGTTTCTCCTGAATATCAATATGTTTTTTTATTATGCTTAATATACTACTAACCTTTTCATCAGGTAAATCATAAGATTCATGCTTAATGACATTACCATCAAAATAATTGTACATCACTTCAACAGAACTATAAGTTAAATCCAAAGAAATAAAATAACCATAAAGATGATTAACCTTCAGAAGAATAGGTTTTCTACCACCACTCTTCGTGCTATCACCCTCACCAACCTCATTAACAAGAGATTTATACTTTAACTTATTCAAAATACTAGAAATCGTTGCCTTATTAATCTCAAGATTTTTAGATATTTGAGTACGCGAAATATTATGATGGTTATAAATTTCCCTTAGCACTCTTTTTTCATTATCATTTATATTTAAAATATTTTCCATAATTGCCTACCCCATAAGTTATTTTGAATTTAGTTTATAGTTTATCATGTATTTTTATACCAACTATTTTAACATAAATTAAATTAAACCTTAGAACAACTTAAAACCTCACTTAGGTTATCATCTTCGTTCTTTTATTTTTTTTATTATTTCAATAAATTACGTATTTCCAATATGACGATTTTTTATGCAAAGTCGTTGTATGTTTTTCAAATTTTTGACATTTATGCAATCTAAATAGCCAATTAGGGAATTTTTAACATTTTTTATTTGTTTGATATTATACTTAATGTATCTTAAATAGAAAGAGGGTATGCATATGGATTTCACTGGTGTTATTACAAGCATTATTGATTTAATCAAGACTTGCATTCAGGCTTTCGGTTAATTTTTTCAACTAAAAAACAGAGGAAATATTCAACGACTTGATTGTTTCCTCTGTTTTCTATGTATTGTTGTAAACACAACAATTTTATTTTTTATTCAATATATTTCTCAATTCTTCTATTTCATCTTGTGATAGATCTTCTTTTTCTACAAAGTTTAAGACAAGTGAATTGAAACCGCCTTTGTATACTTTATTGATAAAGTTTTTAGATGTTTTATATTTTATATCACTTTCTTCTACAAGAGAGTAATATTGAAAAATTTTATTGTCTTTTTTACGATCTATAAATCCCTTTTTATACAATCTCGTTATAAGTGTACGAATGGTTTTTGGACTCCAGTCCTTTTGCATTTGTATTTCTTCTATTATATTATTCGCACTTGCATATTTTTTCATCCAAATGATATTCATAACTTCCCATTCTGCAGATGATATATCATACGTTTTATTATCCATTATATTAACTCCATTTCTTTTAAAATACGCTCAGAAATTTGTTGTGCTTTTTCGCCATTCGCATTGTCTTCGCCTTTTAAATGTGTAGCAAAATAATACGTATTATCTTTCGTTTCAACATAACCTACGAACCATCCATTTGCTTCTTTGTGATTCACGATTCCTGTTCCAGTTTTACCTACATATTTATAAGTATCTTTTTGTTTCAAAGTCATACTATTTTCAACTTTTTCAATAGCCTTATTATCAAAATGCATGTTATGTTGTTTCATATTTTTCAACAAATTAACCTGTTCTATTGCAGAAATTTTTAATGAAGATTCATTCCAATAATTTTCATTCCCTGATATTTCTTCATTACCATATTCAATTAGATCTAAATAAGATTTAACCTCATCTTGTCTTAAATGTTTGTTTAAATTTTCGTAATACCAATTTACTGAATATTTCATTGAAGAATTTAAATTTTGATCTTGGTTCCATTCTTTAAATGGATATTGATGTTTATCCCATTGTTGTTCAGTATGATTTAATGAGAGTAAATTTTGGTCGAATGCCATTAACGCTAAATAAATTTTGTAAGTAGAATTAGGTGAATATCGTTGTTTACTTTCTGGTTCATTATAAATAGAATAAGCTTGCTCCCGTTCATTATAAAGCACAAAACTTCCATCAAATCCTTTGAAATACGGAGCTAGTTGATTTAATTTTTTATATGATACATTTGTTTCATATTTGTCTTGTTGAACATGTGCAGATAGTAACGGTGCTTGTATTAAAAGCGATATACTACATACAATATACGCAACAATACGCTTGTTTCGATTAGGTTTAGGCATTGAATCATAAAGTGCAATATACTTAACACGTTCTTTAATATTTGAATTAAAACCTAGTAAATATTGTGCTGCCACATTATTTATGTGCTGAGATTTTAAAATAGAGCATTTTAATATCGATTCACCATAACGTATATGTTCATGGCGATTCAAAATTTTTAAAACGTTTCTATCACATACTTTTTCACAGTCATTGTCCATCATTGTTTTACTTATATATAGTGCAGGATTAAACCAGAATATCATTTTAAAAACAACATAAAGCTGGTTGAATATTAAGTCATGACTTTTCACATGTGATAGTTCATGTAGAATAATATATTCAATTTCTTTGTCATTCATGGTTTCGACTACGACAGTTGGTAGTACAATTTGGGATTTCACTAAACCAAATACCATCGGATTATCAATGTTTGAACTATAACTAATTGTTATATGCTTTTTGTAGAACTGCATCTTACTTTGACATACTTTAAGTCGTTCATTAAGATATGACGATTCCAATGACGAACTTTTAATAACATCAATTTGTCGGAATGCCTTAATCATATAAAATAAGCACAACAAACTACCAAATACCCATATCAAAAGAATCATATACGTTATATTTGAGGTCTCAAACTGATTAACATTAATTGCTAAGTCTTTCGTAACAGATGATTGTTGACCATCTAACATATGACTAACCGAAGAAGTCGTGTCAGATACATTTCGATTCATCATATCTTTTGAAAATGTAAAATTCGATATTTTGTAAAATGGTATTAATGGAATTAACGTGGAGACGAGCACTAATAACCAAATCTTATGTGACATAATATTTTGAGTATATTTTATATAGAGCATTCTCACTAAAAAAATTACACATATCGTGAGCAATGAACTGATTATACTTAACATTAAAAAAGATGATAACACCTTCTACACCTCCATATCACAAAAATTATAACATTATTTTGACATAAATACTACATTTGTAATATACTACAAATGTAGTCTTATATAAGGAGGATATTGATGAAAAAGATAAAAATTGTTCCACTTATTTTAATAGTTGTAGTTGTCGGGTTTGGTATATATTTTTATGCTTCAAAAGATAAAGAAATTAATAATACTATTGATGCAATTGAAGATAAAAATTTCAAACAAGTTTATAAAGATAGCAGTTATATTTCTAAAAGCGATAATGGTGAAGTAGAAATGACTGAACGTCCGATAAAAATATATAATAGTTTAGGCGTTAAAGATATAAACATTCAGGATCGTAAAATAAAAAAAGTATCTAAAAATAAAAAACGAGTAGATGCTCAATATAAAATTAAAACAAACTACGGTAACATTGATCGCAACGTTCAATTTAATTTTGTTAAAGAAGATGGTATGTGGAAGTTAGATTGGGATCATAGCGTCATTATTCCAGGAATGCAGAAAGACCAAAGCATACATATTGAAAATTTAAAATCAGAACGTGGTAAAATTTTAGACCGAAACAATGTGGAATTGGCCAATACAGGAACAGCATATGAGATAGGCATCGTTCCAAAGAATGTATCTAAAAAAGATTATAAAGCAATCGCTAAAGAACTAAGTATTTCTGAAGACTATATCAAACAACAAATGGATCAAAATTGGGTACAAGATGATACCTTCGTTCCACTTAAAACCGTTAAAAAAATGGATGAATATTTAAGTGATTTCGCAAAAAAATTTCATCTTACAACTAATGAAACAGAAAGTCGTAACTATCCTCTAGAAAAAGCGACTTCACATCTATTAGGTTATGTTGGTCCCATTAACTCTGAAGAATTAAAACAAAAAGAATATAAAGGCTATAAAGATGATGCAGTTATTGGTAAAAAGGGACTCGAAAAACTTTACGATAAAAAGCTCCAACATGAAGATGGCTATCGTGTCACAATCGTTGACGATAATAGCAATACAATCGCACATACATTAATAGAGAAAAAGAAAAAAGATGGCAAAGATATTCAACTAACTATTGATGCTAAAGTTCAAAAGAGTATTTATAACAACATGAAAAATGATTATGGCTCAGGTACTGCTATCCACCCTCAAACAGGTGAATTATTAGCACTTGTAAGCACACCTTCATATGACGTCTATCCATTTATGTATGGCATGAGTAACGAAGAATATAATAAATTAACCGAAGATAAAAAAGAACCTCTGCTCAACAAGTTCCAGATTACAACTTCACCAGGTTCAACTCAAAAAATATTAACAGCAATGATTGGGTTAAATAACAAAACATTAGACGATAAAACAAGTTATAAAATCGATGGTAAAGGTTGGCAAAAAGATAAATCTTGGGGTGGTTACAACGTTACAAGATATGAAGTGGTAAATGGTAATATCGACTTAAAACAAGCAATAGAATCATCAGATAACATTTTCTTTGCTAGAGTAGCACTCGAATTAGGCAGTAAGAAATTTGAAAAAGGCATGAAAAAACTAGGTGTTGGTGAAGATATACCAAGTGATTATCCATTTTATAATGCTCAAATTTCAAACAAAAATTTAGATAATGAAATATTATTAGCTGATTCAGGTTACGGACAAGGTGAAATACTGATTAACCCAGTACAGATCCTTTCAATCTATAGCGCATTAGAAAATAATGGCAATATTAACGCACCTCACTTATTAAAAGACACGAAAAACAAAGTTTGGAAGAAAAATATTATTTCCAAAGAAAATATCAATCTATTAACTGATGGTATGCAACAAGTCGTAAATAAAACACATAAAGAAGATATTTATAGATCTTATGCAAACTTAATTGGCAAATCCGGTACTGCAGAACTCAAAATGAAACAAGGAGAAACTGGCAGACAAATTGGGTGGTTTATATCATATGATAAAGATAATCCAAACATGATGATGGCTATTAATGTTAAAGATGTACAAGATAAAGGAATGGCTAGCTACAATGCCAAAATCTCAGGTAAAGTGTATGATGAGCTATATGAGAACGGTAATAAAAAATACGATATAGATGAATAACAAAACAGTGAAGCAATCCGTAACGATGGTTGCTTCACTGTTTTATTATGAATTATTAATAAGTGCTGTTACTTCTCCCTTAAATACAATTTCTTCATTTTCATTGTATGTTGAAAGTGACACTGTAACGAGTCCATTTTCTTTTTTTATGGATTTCTTATTTGTAATTTCAGCGATAACGTACAATGTATTACCTGGGTATACAGGTTTAATAAATTTAACGTTATTCATTTGTGTTCCTGCTACAACTTCTTCTCCGTATTTACCTTCTTCTACCCATAATTTAAATGATATTGAAAGTGTATGCATGCCAGATGCAATGATACCTTTAAATCTACTTTGTTCTGCTTTTTCTTTATCTATATGCATATATTGAGGATCAAAAGTTGTTGCAAATTGGATAATTTCTTCTTCTGTAATATGAAGGCTTTTTGTTTTGAATGTTTCTCCTACTATAAAATCATCGTATTTCATATATGTCTCTCTTTCTTATTCAAATTAATTTTTTAGTATGTAACATGTTAAAGGTAAGTCTACCGTCACTGAAACGTAAGACTCACCTCTAACTTTCTATTGAGACAAATGCACCATTTTATCTGCATTGTCTGTAAAGATACCATCAACTCCCCAATTAGCAAGTTGGTTTGCACGTGCTGGTTTGTTTACAGTCCATACGTTCAATTCATAACCCGCTTCTTTTACCATTTTTACTTTTGCTTTAGTAAGTTTGGCATCTTCAGTGTTTACTATTTTAGCATTACAGTAATCTAAAAGTGTTCTCCAGTCTTCACGAAACGAAGTTGTATGGAATATAACTGCTCTGTTATATTGTGGCATGATTTCTTCTGCAAGTTTAACAAGCACAACATTAAAGCTTGAAATGAGCACTTCTTGATTCTGATTTAAGTTTGTTAATTGTTCTTCCACTTGCTTAACCATACTTTTAGAAAGTGCTAGTCCATTCGGTCCAGTAATACCTTTTAATTCTACATTTAAATTCATATTATATTCATTTGCTATTTTTACTACATCATCGAAAGTTGGCAAATGTTCATCTTTGAATTTTTCACCAAACCAAGATCCTGCAGAAGCATCTTTAATTTCATCATAATTCAATTCAGTTATTTCCCCGGACATATTTGTAGTCCGTTCTAAATAATCATCATGAATGATAATCAGTTGTTCATCTTTTGTAATTGCAACATCTAACTCCAACCAGTTTATACCTTCTACTTCTGAAGCAGCTTTAAATGATGCAATTGTATTTTCCGGAGCTTTACTAGGTAATCCTCTATGTCCATATACAGTTAGCATATTACCTCTCCTTGCATTTTTATTTTTTTAATTAACGTAACTGTATTATCACATTAATCGCACTTTTATTTCCATTAAAAAGAGATGAATATCATAAATAAAGAAGTCGATAGATTCGTATTGATTATGGAGTTAATCTACGTCTCATCTCATTTTTAAAAAATCATTTATGTCCCAAGCTCCATTTTGTAATCAAGTCTAGTTTTTCTGTACCCCTTATCTGCAATTTTACTTAGGATTGCTTTTAACTTACCTCTTATCTGCAATTTTACTTAGGATTGCTTTTAACTTACCCCTTATCAGCAATTTTACTGAGAACTGCTTTTAACGCACCTCTTATCTGCAATTTTGCCTAGAACTGCTTTTAACGTACCTCTTAT